>NZ_PYCI01000047.1:0-43820 GCF_003015105.1 Chroococcidiopsis sp. CCALA 051
CCCCACGACCGAAGGGAGTGGGGATTAGGGGGCGAAGGGGGACAAGGAAGCAATTCTAGCCACCAGCCACTAGCTACTAGCCACTCCCAATTACCAATTACCAATCACCAATTACCAATCGTCTTAGGAGATCCAAGTCGGTTACAGCAGATTGTTTGGAACCTGCTTTCCAACGCAATCAAATTCACTCCATCCGGCGGGCGCGTAGAAGTGAAATTGCAATTATCAACAGTAGCGCCCACAACAACTATCAGGGAACAGGGAACCTGGGAGTGCAGGGAGCAGGGGGAAGAGGGCAGAGGAGCAGAGAAGCAACAACTATCAACCGTTAACTGTCAACCTTCACAGAGTTTAGCGTTAGCGTCTACGACCGACAACCAACAACCAACAACTAACTACGCCCAAATCGCAGTTACAGATACCGGAATTGGTATTAGTGCTGAATTTTTGCCCCATATATTCGATTATTTTCGCCAAGCAGATGCATCGATTACTCGCAGTTATGGCGGTTTAGGTCTGGGTTTAGCAATAGTACGTCACTTGGTAGAACTGCATGGGGGAACAGTCTGCGCCGAAAGTCTAGGAGTCGGACAGGGAGCAACATTTAGAGTTATGTTACCCCTGCTGGAGAATTCGGAATTCGGAATTCGGAATTCGGAATTCGGAATGAATCACACCCGTACGGGCGGGTTTGGAAACCCGCCCCTACCGATTCCCGACTCTCGACTTAATAACATCCGAGTATTAGTTGTAGAAGACGATCGCGATACGCGAGAATTTTTAGCGCTGACTCTAGAAGAATATGGGGCGCAGTCAATCGTAGTTGATTCGGCAGTAGCAGCACTAGAAGCGTTGGAAAAATCGCTACCAGATATTTTAGTGAGCGATATTGGGATGCCAGCCACAGACGGCTATACATTTATCCAGAAAGTCAGGGCATTACCGCCAGAACAAGGCGGACAAATTCCCGCGATCGCACTTACAGCATATGCTAGAGAACAAGACCGCGATCGCGCGATCGCCGCAGGTTTCCAAATTCATCTTGCCAAACCAGTCGTTTCCGATGAATTAGTAGAGGCGATCGGGCAATTAATCAGTGACCAGTGACCAGTGACCAGTGACCAGCGATCGGTTAACCATCAACCATCAACCATCAACAAATATAGAGATAGAGATAGAATGATTTTCTGTTCTCTTTGCGCAACGTCCTTATGTCTGCCACTCCTGCCGCACCTTTTTCCATTGAAGAAATCGCTGCTGAAGGCATTAAGCCGGAAGAATACGAAGAAATTGTCAGAAGACTAGGACGACACCCTAATAAAGCAGAGTTAGGCATGTTTGGTGTGATGTGGTCGGAACATTGCTGTTACAAAAATTCTCGACCGCTATTAAAACAGTTTCCTACTACTGGTAAACGCATTTTGGTAGGACCAGGCGAAAATGCAGGTGTTGTCGATTTGGGTGACGGGCTGCAACTGGCTTTTAAAATTGAATCGCACAATCACCCTTCAGCCGTAGAACCATTTCAAGGGGCTGCAACTGGAGTCGGAGGCATTCTAAGAGATATTTTTACGATGGGGGCGCGTCCCATTGCCTTACTTAACTCTCTGCGCTTTGGTTCCTTAGATGATGCCCGCACCAGACAGCTATTCAACGGTGTGGTTGCAGGAATCTCTCATTACGGTAACTGTGTGGGAGTCCCCACAGTCGGGGGAGAAGTCTATTTCGATCCGGCATACTCTGGTAATCCCTTAGTCAATGTGATGGCACTAGGGTTGATGGAAACACCAGAAATTGTCAAATCGGGGGCATCTGGTACTGGCAACCCAGTGTTATATGTCGGTTCCACTACTGGACGCGATGGTATGAAAGGGGCAAGTTTTGCCAGTGCAGAATTGAGCGAAGAGTCAGAACAAGACCGTCCCGCCGTGCAAGTGGGCGATCCGTTTTTAGAAAAATCTTTAATTGAAGCGTGTTTAGAAGCATTTAAAACTGGAATTGTCGTTGCAGCCCAAGATATGGGTGCGGCTGGAATTACCTGTTCGACATCCGAAATGGCAGCTAAAGGCGGGGTAGGAATTGAATTCGACCTCGATAAAATTCCCGTGCGCGAGACGGGCATGGTTCCCTATGAATATCTGCTCTCGGAATCTCAGGAACGGATGTTATTTGTCGCCCACAAGGGCAGAGAACAGGAATTAATCGATATTTTCCACCGTTGGGGACTTCATGCTGTCGTGGCTGGTACGGTAATTGAGCAGCCAATTGTCAGAATTTTATTTAAGGGCAAGGTAGCCGCCGAAATTCCTGCTAACGCATTGGCAGAAAACACACCCCTCTACCACCGAGAAATATTGAGCGAACCACCAGAATATGCCCGTAAAGCTTGGGAGTGGCAGGCTGAATCTCTACCAACCTGTACCATTGCTGGAATTGAAATTCACGCTCAGCACCAAACTTGGAACCAGATATTACTAACTTTACTCGATACCCCAACGATCGCCTCTAAACGTTGGGTTTATCGTCAGTACGACCACCAAGTCCAAAATAATACAGTCATCTTTCCCGGTGGTGCAGATGCCGCAGTGATTAGATTACGCCCTGTTGAAGAAGTCAAAAGTCAAAAGTCAAAAGTCAAAACTAATTCCGAATTCCGAACTCCGAATTCCGAATTCTCCAAAGGCGTAGCCGCCACAGTCGATTGCAACCCGCGTTACGTCTATCTCGATCCTTATGAAGGTGCAAAGGCAGTTGTTGCAGAAGCCGCCCGTAATTTAAGCTGTGTAGGGGCGGAACCAGTTGCGGTGACAGACAACCTCAATTTTGGTAGTCCAGAAAAACCAATTGGTTATTGGCAACTTGCAGAAGCTTGTCGCGGTTTAGCAGAAGCCTGCCAAGAATTCCAAACCCCCGTAACTGGCGGAAATGTCTCTTTGTACAACGAAACCTTCGACTCTGAAGGCAAGCCACAACCAATCTACCCTACTCCCGTAGTTGGGATGGTGGGCTTAATTCCCGATTTATCTAAAACCTGTACCCAAGGCTGGCAAACCGAAGGCGATATTATTTATCTTCTGGGACTTCCACTGAAATCTAAAATCACACTGGGTGCATCCGAATATCTTGCCATAATACACGGCGTAGTTGCCGGAAAACCCCCACAAATAGACTTTGACCTCGAACGGCGCGTTCAAGCTACCTGTCGAGAAGGCATTCAACAAAGTTGGGTCAAATCAGCGCACGACGTTGCTGAAGGTGGATTGACAATCGCCCTTGCCGAAGCCTGCATCAGTACTGGATTGGGTGCTGAAATTAATCTGGGGTTAACCGACGATTTACCGCAACGCTGGGATGAAATTTTATTTGGTGAAGGTGGGGCGCGAATTTTGGTTTCCGTCGCACCACAACATCAACAAGTATGGGAATCCTACTTAACAGAGCAACTGGGAGATAATTGGCAAAAACTCGGTCATGTCGGCAGTTCTAACGCAGATTTAGAGGTTTTCACAACCGATCGCCAGGCGATCGTAACCGCTACGATTGAGATGATGCGCGATCGCTTTTTCAATGCTATCGAACGGCGGCTATCTGACTCAGCTACCCTGCCGTAGCTAAGTGACAAAAAAATAATTGACCAAAATCTTGCTCTTAACAAAATTTATGACGATACTGTTGTATGTATCTTGATTAACATTTTTTTAAGTATTAGTTAATGTTTTCAAACTCATGAGTTTGGATTATCTAGTTCGCCAAGTCAATTCCACAAAGTCAACTCGCCGCTCAGGAGCAACACTGTAGCATGGATTTCTACCAGCCCACTTCAGGAAGTATGCAGGATGTAAGTCACAGTATGGACATGCGATCGCTTCATCCTTCAGAACCCTCTGACAAGCAAGAAGAAGCTTGCGGCGTTTTCGGCATTTACGCACCCGCAGAGGACGTTGCCAAACTTACTTACTTCGGTTTGTACGCCCTACAACACCGAGGGCAAGAGTCAGCCGGAATTGCTACGTTTGACGGCACGACAATTCACCTACACAAAGAAATGGGGCTGGTTTCTCAAGTCTTTAACGAGTCAATTTTGCAACAAATGCCTGGTAGGATGGCAGTCGGTCATACCCGTTACTCTACTACTGGCTCTAGTCGGGTAGTGAACGCCCAGCCTGCGGTGGTCGAAACTCGCTTAGGCAGTTTTGCCTTAGCACATAATGGAAATTTAGTCAATACTAAAGCTTTACGAGACGAATTACTCCAGCGGCAGTGTAACTTTAACACGACGACAGACTCAGAAGCGATCGCCTTTGCGATCGCCGAAGCAGTTAACGATGGCGAAGATTGGTTAGATGGGGCAATTACCGCTTGCAAACGCTGCCACGGCGCTTTTAGTTTAGTGGTCGGAACCCCAGCAGGGTTGATGGGAGTGCGCGACCCGAACGGCATTCGTCCCCTTGTCATTGGCACGTTGGGCAACAATCCCCATCGCTACGTTTTAGCTTCTGAAACCTGCGGTTTAGATATTATTGGTGCAGAATACCTGCGAGACGTAGAACCAGGCGAACTAGTATGGATTACTGAGGCAGGCATAGCCTCCTATCACTGGGCGCAACAACCCCAGCGTAAACTATGCATCTTTGAGATGATTTACTTTGCCCGTCCAGATAGCGTCATGCACAACGAAAGCTTGTACACCTATCGCTTGCGATTGGGCAGACAACTGGCAAAAGAATCTCTTGTAGAAGCAGATATGGTCATGGGCGTACCTGATTCCGGTATCCCCGCCGCGATTGGCTTTTCTCAAGCCTCTGGGATTCCCTATGCCGAGGGGTTGATTAAAAATCGCTACGTTGGGCGCACCTTCATTCAACCAACTCAAATGATGCGCGAGTCAGGCATCAAAATGAAACTGAATCCCCTCAGAGATGTCTTGGCTGGAAAACGAGTCATCATCGTCGATGATTCTATCGTGCGCGGAACGACCAGCCGCAAACTCGTTAAGACACTACGCGAGGCGGGTGCAACAGAAGTGCATATGCGAATTTCCTCCCCTCCTGTCACTCATCCCTGTTTCTACGGCATTGACACGGATAATCAAGACCAGTTGATTGCTGCGACTAAATCAGTGGAAGAAATTGGCAAACAAATTGAAGTCGATTCCCTCGCCTACCTCAGTTGGGAAGGAATGCTGTTAGCCACAGGAGAAGACCCTAATAGTTTCTGTTCGGCGTGTTTCACAGGCGATTATCCCGTCGTCGTACCCGAACTCTTGAAGCGTTCTAAGTTGATGCTGGAAAAGTCGTCGGTTTGATCCAAAGGCAGTAGAGACTTTCCGTGAAAAGTCTCTACTGTATACATTCATTTGAACGGGCGATCGCAGCAGTCAGGTTTTTTATTGCCTGCATTTTTCGATAAGCCAGAAGAGTTTATAGCAATTCTCGATTGTGTGGATAACATTTGTAGGGGCGCACAGATGTGCGCCCCTACCAGACGTGTATTGCATCCAATTGAAAACCGCTATAGACGTTACATATAACATCTCTACATGTTAACTATCAAGCCATTCTAATATTTGTGCATTGACCAATTCTGGAACTTCATCGTGAGGACAATGACCAGCATTAGGAATGGGAACAATCTCAACATTGTGCCCCTTCTCCTTTGCTTGTTGAAAAATCTTAGCACCAGTAATTGGTGTCCAAGGATCGTCCGCACCCCAAATCACCAAGAGAGGATGCTGGACATTCGGTAAAAGTTCTGCAATGGTGGGACCAGGAGGCGCAGCTAAAATGGAAGCAAATACTTGTTGCGCTCCGGGGTCACAGGAAGGCGCATGTAAAATATCTACTAGTTCATCTGTTACGGCTTCTCGGTTGCGGTAAACCTGAAGTAAAGTCCGGCGAATCTGGGGCTTTTGGCGAACCCGATTGAAAATAATTTTTCCCGTAATTTGAGAACGTACCAAGCGATTAAACGCCGACATCACCACTCGTAAAGGTGGATTGAGTTCGTGGGGACGGTGAGATAATCCTCCCGCACAGTTAATTAAAATTCCCCCAGCAGCTATTTCTGGATGGTTGGCAACTGTCATCAAGCTTAGCAGCGCCCCAATCGAGTTACCGACAAATACCGTAGGCTTTTGAATATGTTCCGTCCAAAAATCTTTTAGTAGTTCTTGCCATACTTCCATCGTGTAGTTTAGTGGTGGCTTATCAGAACCACCAAAACCAAGTAAGTCTATGGCAAAGACTCGATAACCACCAGCCGCCAACGCGGGGATATTCTTGCGCCAATGTCCAATCGAAGCACCGAAGCCATGTACGAGCATCAAGGGGTTACCCTCGCCCATGACGGTATATTGAATCTTATAGCCTTGCCAGTGCCAAATCTGTTTCTCGATAGATGCTGTCGATGCTAGCTGCGGAGTAATCACGAGGGGATATGAAGATTTATGAATGGTTGTCTTCATAAATCATACATATTTTTGCTAGACGTGCCAGAGTTGCGAGTGGAGAGTAACGCCAAGTACAAGCAAATATTACTGTAAGAGAATAACTTGTTTACGAGGATGCACGCTCGGATTAAGCTAAATCCCAATCGTTATTTTTTTATTGACCGAACCCCATGAACAGACGCGATTTATTGATCTTATCTGCTGGTGTCGCTACTACACCTCTACTGGTACAAGCAGGCAAGGGCAACACTCAAACCAAACCTACAGCCAAAGGCGAAACAATTACTTTAGGTAAAGATTTACAGGGATATTACGTTCGTCCCCAAGGCAGCGGCACTTTTCCCGCCATCATGGTTTTCATGGAGGCATTTGGCTTAAACCCGAATATTAAAAATGTCTGCGATCGCTTTGCCCAAGCTGGCTATGTTGCCCTTGCCCCAGATTTCTATCATGGCGATGTTTATGACTATAAAGACTTACAAGCAGCAGTAGCCAAACTGAAATCTTTAAACGACGACACCGTAATGGCTGAAGTCGGACAAGGTTTAGACTTCTTAGCCAAACGCCAGGAAGTAGCTGCCGATAAAATTGGCGTAACGGGTTTTTGTATGGGTGGCAGACACGCATTTCTAGCCAATGCCGCTCACGCCGATCGCTTTCAAGCAGCAGTAAGTTTTTATGGTAGTGGCATCGCCGTGGACAAAATAGGACGCAAACCTTTACTCGATCGAGTTGATGCCATGCGATCGCCCATTATGTTAATTTACGGCGCGGATGATGAGATGATAGCCGCCGACGAACACGCCCGTATTAGCCAAGCCCTTTCCCAAGCCAAAAAACGTTACATTCTCACCGTCTTTCCCAACGCCGGACATGGCTTTTTAAGCGATCGCCGCGACAGCTACGCCGCCGAACCAGCCAAAGAAGCATGGGAAATGACGATGAATTTCTTTCAACAGTATTTGAAATGATAATGGGTAATGGGTAATGGGTAATGGGTAATGGGTAATGGGTTGATGGTTGATGGTTGTTTGTCGCTCCTCTGCTTCCTCTGCTTCCTCTGCTTCCTCTGCTTCCTCTGCCCCTCTGCCCCTCTGCCCCTCTGCTCCCTCAGCTCTCTTCTGCGACTCCCCTTTAGCCCTTTTTATACAAGTATGTAGTTTAACTAGTTGCACACTATGCTGTTGCTCCGCTAGCCTAACTAAATTAGTCTAGCTGTCCGATTTATATGGAAGTAATACACCCTTACTGTGCGGGTTTGGATGTCCAGAAAAAAGCTGTACTGGCGTGCTGTATTACCTCAAACTCAAAAGGAGAGAGGGTAAGTCAGACGCACAGCTTCAACAATAAAGTGCCGGACTTACTAGCTTTATCTGATTGGCTAGGAAGCAATGGCGTGACTCATATCGCATTAGATATTACTGGTGAAGACTGGAAAACGGTTTATCACATTCTGGAAGCTAATTTTAGCGTTTTAGTTGTCAATGCCCAGCGGATCAAAGATGTGCCAGGACGTAATACCGATACGCCGGATTTTGAATGGCTAGCCGAATTGCTGCGTCACGGTTTGATCCGCAACAGTTTTATTCACCCCGTACCGCAAAGAGACTTACGAGACTTGATGCGCCAGCGTCATTTCTTAGTCAAAGAACGCCTGAGTGTGGTCGATCGCCTTTACAAAGTTTTAGAATCAGCCAACGTTAAACTCGTATCTATGGTTAGCGATATCATGCATATTTCTGCCCGTGCTTTACTAGTGGCGATCGCCGAAGGAGAAACGAATACTTCTAATGTCAGCGATATCGCGATCGATCTACGCCAGCAGCAGCCGCAGGATTCCTATTTTCAACCCGTGCGATCGCACCATCGGTTCCTAATTGCCAATCACCTAAATCACATTGATTTTCTCGATCGGCAGATTGGCATTTTTAATGACAAAATTGCTGAATACGTGCAAAAGCGAATCGTTCGCGTCACAACTTCTGGCACGAATCAAGTACAACCATCCACCCATGCTACTGCTAACTCCGTGCAAACTGCCAAACTCATTCCCAGTTGGGAAGAGGCTTTAGCAGCTTTCTTAAACGGAGGTAGAATCTAAAAATTTTAGATTTGAGATTTTGGATTATAGTCCGAGCAATGGCTTTCTCTTAAATAAAAGTTTGCTGTTGAGGATGCTTGCTGTCGCTCGGCAATCCACAATATCTGCTGAAATAATTTCTCAATACCTTCAAGTTCCAACATCAATTCCAACATTTAGTCACCATTTGATTGACCAAATCAATTCAGAACTCAAAGTTAATTTTGACTTTTGACTTTTGACTTTTGGAGCAGCAACTTGACTGGAGGAGTCTACGTAATTTTTCAGGGACAACAAATGAAAGCTTGGCTATTATAGTAGCGACCATTACCCAGGTGAGGGGTGTTTGCTATGGCTCGCTATACTTGTTCGTTTACAGTTGCAGATGATGTAGAGTTTTTGCGCCAATTATTGAGTCAAGTTTTGCACTCGTGCCATTTAGATATTCAACACGATAAAAGCGATTACATGATGGCGCGAGAACGTCTCGGTCAAGTCTCGTTTTCAAAGCTAGTCAAGGTGGAAGCACTCATCGATAAAACTACCGCTACTACCTCAGCAACACGGGTAAATTTGATTGTAAAAAATGAAGAACTACCACTTCAAACAGATAATCACTGCTATCAAATATTTAATTTAGTCAAGCAGGCGATCGTAGATAATTGCCAATGGCAGTTAGTAGAAACTGCGGTTTAGTCGATTCAGATCGAAGCCTTCTACCTTCTGCCTTCCTGCATGAGTTTGCATCCAGTTTGCTGTTTTGCGAATTGGTCTAATCGTCAAAATCTGGCATCATATTGGGTCCAATCAGCGTCACGTCATATTCATCTAGTGGCGCTGAGGGAATAGTATCGCGTTTGAGGAGATAGTAGATTGCCCGTACCCTCGGACCAAAAACAACTTCATCCTCATCTTGCAGGTCGTGGACTTGAAGCTTGCGACCGTTAATTAATAATCCATTAGCACTCGGCTTGCCCTTAGCATCACCGTCTACAATTCGATAGAAGGAACTGCCATCCTCCTGTGGCAATCGAACTAAAGTGGCATGGCGGCGAGATACAAACTGTGAAAACAGCCGGATATCGCAGCGGGAGTCTCTACCAATAGAATAAACAGGACCGTCTAAAACAAACTCTTTGCGCCCCTGATCGTCTTCTATAATTAGTAGATGGTTCTGATTGGGTTGTGAAGGCATTGAAAGCGGGTTGTGATTTGTTGTAGGTTTTGACTCTCTAGAATATGTAACCTTTTGAGGTATCCATTACTCAACCACACTCTTGAGTAATCATTCTTGACCTAGTTTAACCTCGATTAGTTGAGATCGAGTCTATTTTTTAAACGACGTAATAACAAGGAGTTACTGACGACACTAACAGAACTAAATGCCATCAGCGCTCCCGCCGCCGCAGGACTGAGGACGAATCCCGATATTGGTAGTAATACACCTGCTGCGATGGGAATTCCGCAAACATTGTAAGCAAATGCCCAAAATAGATTTTGGCGAATTTTGTTAAATGTCGCTCTACTGAGATGAATTGCTTCCACAACATCGGTTAATTTTGTTCCCATCAGCACGATCCCAGCCGTCTCCATCGCTACATCTGTTCCAGCTTGCAAGGCAATCCCCACATCAGCTTGAGCTAAGGCTGGCGCGTCGTTGATCCCGTCTCCAATCATGGCGACGACTGAGAAAGAATTCGGAATTCGGAATTCGGAATTCGGAATTAATTTTGAATTTTGAATTGTTCCGTTGTCTCCTTGTCCTCTTATCCTTCTTTGCTGAAGCTCCTGAATCACTCCTGCTTTTCCGTCGGGGCGGATATTGGCGAAGACTTGCTCGATTCCCAGTTGTCGGGCGATCGCACTCGCAACTTCTTGTCTATCTCCAGTTAAAATAATGACTCTCAGCCCCATTTTTTGCAGGCTCTCAACGGTTTTCTTTGCCTCTGGTCTGGGGGTATCCATCACCGCAATTAGACCTGCTAACTGCCCCGCTACAGCAATGTAGATCGTTGTTTTACCTGCGGCTGCAAGTGTTTGAGCTTGGGTTTGCGTGGCTTCATCGATCGCTATTCCCTGTTGAGTTAACCAGTCTTCATTACCCAGGAGTACCTGTTGTCCTTCGATTACAGCAGATACTCCCAATCCTGGTGCGGTATGAAATTCGCTAGCTGCTGGAATTGATAAACCCTGTTGCTTGGCTTCCTGTTGAATTGCTGTCGCTAGGGGATGAATCGATCCGCTTTCCGCCGCTGCTGCTAATTGTAGGAGTGAGGAGTGAGTGGCTAGTGGCTGGTGGCTAGTGGCTAGATCTTCTCCCTTGTCGCTGTCTTCCCGACTCCCGACTTCAATACAATCAGTCACCACGGGACACCCAGTGGTTAGGGTTCCAGTTTTATCAAATACTACCGTATCTAATTGGTGTACTCGTTCGAGGACATCCCCACCTTTAATTAACAATCCCCGTTCGGCTGCCATACCCGTACCGACTAAAATTGCTGTAGGAGTGGCGAGTCCCAAGGCGCAGGGACAAGCAACAACCATCACCGCGATCGCTAGTTTTAAACTGAGCAATAAGGGAGAATAGTGCGTAGGAGCGCACGGCTGTGCGCCCGTACAGAAGTGGTGCGTGGCGTAGTAATGAGCTAAATGTTGAGTGTGTAGCGAGTGATGCGCGTGATGCCAATCTGTCACAGTTAAGACATCAGACCAAATATGAGTGCCGAAAAAGTACCAAAAGGTAAATGTTAAAGCTGCAACTGTTAGCACGCTGTAGGTAAAATAACCAGCTACCGTATCGGCTAATTTCTGCACTGGAGCCTTACGGGTTTGGGCTGCTTCTACTAATGCCACAATTTGAGATAGGGTGGTATCCTTACCTGTACGAGTGGCGCGAATGGCGATCGCACCCGATTGATTTAACGTCCCCGCTGCTACGGTGTCCCCGATTTGTTTCATCACGGGAATCGATTCCCCTGTCAGCATCGACTCATCTACAGTTGTTTGTCCGAGCGTCACTTCCCCATCCACGGGAATTTTTTCCGATGGTAAGACTTGCAACCATTCTCCAACACGGACGCGATCGGCAGGAATTTCAATACTCGTATTTTGTCCCTGGGACGTGACTTTTTCTGGATTTGGAATTAATCGTGCAACTTGGGGTTGTAGTGCAAGTAGATTTCTAAATGCGGTGGCGGCGCGTCCTCTGGCTTGTTGTTCTAACGTCCTGCCCAGTAAAATAAATCCCAGTAACATCACTGGTTCGTCAAAGAAGCACTCCCAACCTAGTTGAGGGAAGAGTAAAGCTATCAGGCTTGCCGTATATGCCGTTAGTGCGCCTAAGCCCACTAAAGTATTCATATTCGGCGCATTGTGACGTAATCCTCGCCAGCCATCTACTAAAATTTCTCGTGCTGGTAGAAGTAGGGTAACTGTAGCTAAGCCGCAGTGAAACCAAATATTACTTAAAATCGGTAAGACTGGTCCGCCTAACTCGCTTAAATGCCCGATACTAGAGAGAACGAGCAGTATGGATGCTACTGTCAGTTGTCTCTGTGCCGATCGCATTTTTTGGCGATGTTTTTCTTCAACATCTTCGCCAACATTTGTTT
Organism: Chroococcidiopsis sp. CCALA 051; assembly: GCF_003015105.1. Classification (NCBI taxonomy): domain Bacteria; kingdom Bacillati; phylum Cyanobacteriota; class Cyanophyceae; order Chroococcidiopsidales; family Chroococcidiopsidaceae; genus Chroococcidiopsis; species Chroococcidiopsis sp. CCALA 051. The sequence goes on from NZ_PYCI01000047.1 coordinate 12,140, forward strand.
GTGCTGTTTCCGCCGTCCTGGCTTGCGTTGCAAATCCCGCCTCTGTTAATCTTTCAGCTAAGGCGACTGGTTCGACTGCACCAGATTCGCACTCTACAACTGCAACTTCCGTCACCAGATTCACGCAAGCAGAAATTACGCCGGGATGTTGAGATAATTGTTTTTCTACAGTTTTGACACACCCCGCGCACTTCATTCCCTGGACATCCAGAGTAATGCTTTCGGTTGACGTGGCGATCGCGCTAGTATCTACTGGCTGTGGTTCGGTTTTGGGAACGAGTTGCATAGAATGACTGTGGGAGTAGCAAAAACTCTCAGTACCTATCCACTCTAGCGTTTATGCTGCCAGTGGAGAAGGCTGTATTAGATAATTCGTTGTTGAACATTTGATTTCTCTACTTCCTTTTTAAGAGAAAGCTAATATTTAAAATTAAGTTGTATGGTGGGTATCCCTTTTTATTCAATTAACTATTTTTAAAACCTGATTATTAGGACACCAGTATTTTCATGATTTAATTTTCAAACGATCGGCTTTCAAATAATCAGCATTATCACCGATGTTTATAAAACAACCTCTATAGACAATGGATATTATTGTTTTTAAGACTAAAAGAATTGATTTATATGAGAGAAACAGGAGTTGCATACATTTTTTGGTGTGCTTGTCTTTTAGGTGTTTGTGGAGTCCAACGATTTTATTGTGGTAAGTATGTTTCAGGTATTATTTATTTATTCACAGTTGGCTTATTAGGTATTGGTCAACTTGTAGATTTAGCTTTAATACCAGGAATGGTTGAGGAGAAAAACTTGAAATATAAATTACTACATGGAAGTCCTAACGCCAATATGACTAACAATCAATCAGTAGTTATTAACTTAGGAGAACAAGTTGCTTCTTTCATGAGTTCAGCGCAAGCCACAACTAATCAAAAATCTGATATTCAAATTATTCTTCAACTAGCCAAGGATAATGGTGGCAGTGTGTCAACTGCTGATTGTGTCTTAGCTACTGGAAAACCTGTTATTGAAGTTAAGAAGACTCTCACAAGTATGTGTACTGATGGTTTATTAGAAGTCTACAATCGTCCAGACACAGGAGCCATAGTATACAGAATTATATAGAAAATAAGCCATTCATCAAATATTTATTTAGATCCACATGCAAATATAGCGTTTCTCATTCTAACGTGGTACATTTGTGGCGGCGCATAGCTGTGCGCCCATACAGATCTGTGTACCTCATGTATCTGAAAACTGCTATGGTTTAAAAAGACATTTTTATATAGTAATCCAAATTGATTTATGAACATTTCCCGTGTAAAGACGTTAAATGTAACGGAGCCACTGCCGCGCGGGGATATCCCTCGTTGAGACAAGTGGCGTTCTCTACACAGGCAATCAATTTCACGATTCATCTAGGAGCGCTATAGTGGGATTAATTTTATAGTTTTTGTTTATATAATTTTAGCTTTTAATTAGCTTTTAAGTTGATATTTTTTTCATGCTATCTTGCTACCCAAACGTAAAAAGTTAGCGAAATGCTTTTACATTGAAAATGTGTAAATTTTAAGAGTCAATAAATAAACAAATTGTGTTTTACACTCAATTCACCTTGTCTAAGGCTAAGTAATAAACAGATGAAAATCATAAAATCTTTTATTATTTCTGAGATTTTTGAGAAGATATTTGAGGAAAATTGAATAAGTCTTGAGCTATCTGAACGCCCAAATGAAAATTGAACATTCCAATTTCAGTGGTGAGAATAGAAATAAAAACGACAAGACTGAGAGTTAATCTTCTGTTGTTCCGTAGAGTATTACTTAAATGATGAAACATGAAACAATAAATCAAATTGTAATGACTTTTAGCGCGAACTATCTCACACTAATAGATAGCTTTCCCAACTACCTATTGCACTTGCCATAAATAACGCGAACTTAATAATTCTTAAATTTTAGCCAAACTAGTACAAGATAGTTAAGAAGTACATTTGTAGCAACGATCGCCTAGAACTCAAGTTCTATGCTCATAGCGTAAGTCCATTAAAATAGACTATAAACATTATTTAGTCTCCTTGAGAAAACTTTGGTTAATCGCTTCGTGCAAAATTTAAAGTGAATCACAGCAATCGCACCATGAAAAATCTTTACGAAAAAGACTTTTATCAATGGACGCAACAGACTGTCCAGATGATAAAAGATAAACAATATAATTTGGTAGACTGGGATAATTTAATTGAGGAAATCGAGACTTTGGGCAGAAGCGAAAAAAGGGCAGTAAAAAGCCATTTAGTAATTTTATTAATGCATCTGCTCAAATGGCAATATCAACCAGAACATCGTAGTAATAGTTGGAAAGCTTCGATTCGCAATGCTAGAACTGAACTGAGTGATTTATTACAAGATAATCCGAGTTTAGCTGGCGATTTCTTAGTAGAAGTCTTACCGCTTGTTTATACTAGGGCAAGCGAGCAAGCCGCAGAAGAAACAACAATATTTTTACAGCATTTTCCTATTGAATGTCCCTACAGCTTGTCGCAAATATTGGATTTTGAATTTTTGCCAAGCTGATGCGATCGCCTATACTCTCTTTCCAAAAGTTTTGACTTTTGACTTTTAACTTTTGACTTTCTCAAGTAGCACCACTCCCCAAAATATACAGACTCACCAGCGTGCCACTATTCCACAAACTGTGCAGCAACATTGGTGCTAAAAGATTGCGCGATCGCGTGTAAACTATCCCTAAAATTATCCCCAAAGTCATCAACGGTAAAATTTCTGAAAGACTGAGATGAGCTAAGGCAAACAAGAAAGCGCTCAAAATAATTGCCCACCAAACAGACATATAACGGGTCAGCGAAGGTAACAGAAAACCGCGAAACAGAAATTCTTCAAACAAAGGAGCAGCGATCGCGGCAGTAAAAAAGAATATACTCAAAGCTACACTATCTCGTGCTTCCAACGCTAATGATAAGAGCGGATTACTCCCCCCTTGCCCTTGCCACAATTGTTGATTGATAATTGACACGATCAATACCAAAGGCAAAGCAACGCAATACCCACCAAAACCCCATAATATCCAGTTACTTCGCCAGTTAAAACGAAACCAGCCTTCAGGCAGAGGGAAAAACGATTTAATCGATAAATATAAAACTCCCAATCCTCCTGCAGCTAGTAGTAAATAATTAACCAAAACGTAGAAAGCCTGAATCCTAATTTGTCCGCCTACAGGCTTGACACCAAGAAATGAAAGTGTTAAGGGAATTAACACTTGTCCCATCAGGAAAAAACCGACAATAAATACTTGCCAAACTATTTCCCCAGTCCAAGGTGTAACCCAAACTGTATCTTCATTTCGAGATAGGATAGATTCTTTGCCTTTTCTCAATCTCTGAGCTATCAAAAAAATCAGCAACCCTAAGCCAGTCACGCCTGCCAACCAGGGTAAACTACCAATAATTGCTAGCTTGACAATCGCTCGTTCGGCTAATTCTTGTTGCGCCGCTTGTAGTTGTGCAAATGCATCTTGTCGTTGCTGAAGTTCGTAGAGACGCAACAAAGTGCGATCGCGAAACCATCCATCTAAATTAGTTTGAATCAACTGCTGTGCATCAGGCAACAACCGCGCCGGATTGCTCCATAGTCCGATGAGGGCGTTAGCTGTATCTTCGATGCGGGAGTCGGGAGTCGTTAATAATTCCGAATTCCGAATTCCGAATTCCGAATTCTCCTTCAACTCTTCCCAAGTCTTCACCGCCTCCGCCGCCTTTCCTTGCTGCGCTTGGAGAATTCCCAACCGTAAGGTGAGTTCGGCGTTGAGTTTTTCTAATCGATCGAGCGATCGCTGTGATATAGTCTCTTGGTTAGCACGAGACGTTTCTGTCACTGGTGGAGTGGCAGATTTAGGCTGAGGAGTAGCTGGTGCGGATTCAGGTAGAGATCGCGCTTGTTTGAGTTGTGCTAAAGCTTTCTTAATGTTTTTCTGGGTAGAAGTCTTAGCTTCCTGATATTGCTCGATTGCCGATTCTATGGGCTTATCTCCCAACAAAGCTTTACGAGCATTAGTCAAATCTTTACCCCCACTATCTTGGGGTTGCCACTCGGCAGCACGCAAGAGAAGATTAGTTTCGTAGAGTTCCAAGCGACTTTGAAACTGGGGCTGCTGCCAACTTTGCCATAAAGATGCTCCAGCCAGTAAAACTGTTAACACCGTCAACACACTTAAAACTACCCGCTTAATTGTCATGCCACACTCTAGAATGCGATCGCCCTTCTTGAGCATTATGGCAAGAAACAGCCAGGGGGAAAAATTTTTCCCTAGCGATGGCGATCGCTGCAAGTTAAAATGACCCTGGCAATAAATTTGAATTCTAAACCTTAGCTCTTATCTAAATGACCACTCGTGTTGTAATCGTGCGCCACGGACAAAGCAGCTATAACGCCGAACGTCGCATCCAAGGACGTAGCGATGTTTCAGTCTTAACAGAACAAGGGCGTGAAGATGCTCTCAAAGTCGGCGCAGCCCTTAGCAATCTCAACTTTGCCGCTATCTACTCCAGCCCGCTGCAACGTGCCAGACAAACAGCAGAAATCGTTCGCAACTGTTTCGCCACGACAACACCTCTAACAGTTACAGAACAGTTATTAGAAATTGACTTACCCCTATGGGAAAAGCTCACAGTCCATGAAGTCAAGGAGAAATTTCCCACAGATTACCGCTTGTGGCACGAGTTTCCTCACGAATTCAAAATGGAACTACAAACGCCTCAAGGCACAAAAGAGCATTTTCCCGTCCTCGCCCTCTACCAACAAGCACGACAATTTTGGCAAGATATTCTCTCCCGCCATGCTGGGGAAACTATCTTAATTGTGGGACACAACGGCATTAACCGCGCCCTCCTCAGTACCGCAATTGGCATTTCTCCCAGCCGCTATCATTCCATCCAACAATCAAATTGCGGGATTAGCGTTCTGAATTTCAAACCTCCCTTCCCGCCTGCTGAAAGTGGAAGCCAAGGCGGTTCGGTACAGCTTGAATCAATGAACCAACTCGCCCACCTGGGCAGAGATGTTTTACCATCTTTCCGACCGAACCATCAAGGACAAAGAATCTTACTAATTCGGCATGGCGAAACCGAGTGGAACCGCCAGACCAAATTTCAAGGGCAAATTGACGTTCCCCTGAATGACAATGGCAGAGAACAAGCCCGTAAAGCCGCAGAATTTCTCAAAACCGTAAAACTCGATTTTGCCTTCAGCAGTCCGATGCTGCGTCCCAAGGAAACAGCCGAAATTATTTTGCAGCATCACCCCGAAACTCAACTGAAGTTATATGACGGACTCAGAGAAATCGGTCACGGACTTTGGGAAGGAAAATTAGAAGCAGAAATCGAACAAACATTTCCAGGGGAATTAGAACGGTGGCGGACAGTACCAGGTGAGGTGCAAATGCCAGAAGGAGAAAATTTACAGCAAGTCTGGGAACGCAGCGTTGTTGATTGGCAGACAATGCTAGCTTCGGTCACCGATCGCCCTCAGACAGGTATAGTGGTGGCACACGATGCCACAAACAAAGTTTTGCTATGCCACGTCTTAGGTTTATCCACCGCTCAGTTTTGGAACTTCCGCCAAGGTAACGGAGCCGTGACAGTCATTGATTATCCTCAAGGCTTAAATGGTTTACCCGTGTTGCAAGCAATGAATATTACCACCCACTTAGGCGGAGGCGTACTCGACAAGACCGCAGCTGGAGCGTTGTAAATATCATTGGTCATGAATAAGTCAAAAGTCAAAAGTCAAAAGTCAAAACCGAGAACAACTAACCACGATTTATTACAAATGACATAGGGCGAAGCCCTTCCCGTAGGGTATGACAAATGACAAATGACAATGAGTGAATTACTACGACAAGTACGGGTTATCGATCCGGTGACGGGGAGCGATCGCCAAGCATGTGACGTGTTAATTGTAGATGGTGCGATCGCGGCAATAGCGCCACAATTGACCGATTATCCAGCTGATACTCAAGTTAATGACTGTCAAGGCTTGGTTCTAGGCACGGGGCTGGTAGATCTCTACAGCCATTCGGGAGAACCAGGGTTTGAAGAACGAGAGACGCTGGCAACTCTTGCAGCTGCGGCTGCTGCTGGCGGCTTCACGCGCGTCAATTTGTTACCCGATACCGTTCCGCCTGTGGATAACTCGGCTGTGGTGTCTAGGCTAATTCAGCAGGAAGCAGGGGGGAGAGGAGAGCTGAGGGAGCAATTCAAGTCACAAGTCACAAGTCACAACTCGCAATTAATTCCGAATTCCGAATTCCGAATTCCGAATTCTCCTCAGCTCTCTTTTTGGGGTGCGCTCACAACCGGAGTCCAGGGACAGCAAATGACGGAGTTAGCAGAATTGGGAGCGGCGGGAATTGTGGGTTTTGCTGACGGTCAGCCAATTGAAAATTGGGGGCTGTTGCGGCGGATGTTGGAATATCTCAAACCTTTAGATAAGCCAGTAGCGCTCTGCGCTTGTCACCGTGGTCTGGTTGGTAATGGAGTGGTGCGAGAGGGTGTTTACTCTATGCGATCTGGCTTACCAGGAAACCCCGCGATCGCCGAAACAACTGCTCTGGCTGCTCTGCTAGAATTAGTTGCCGCGATTGGTACTCCCGTGCATCTGATGCGGGTTTCTACTGCCCGTAGCGTTGAGTTAATCGCAACGGCAAAAGCACGCGGTTTACCAATTACCGCTAGTACGACTTGGATGCATCTATTGCTCGATACCAAAGCCTTGAGCAGTTACAATCCTGCTTTACGGGTAGAACCACCTTTAGGCAATCCTGAAGATGTTGTAGCCCTACGCCAAGGCGTGCGGACGGGAGTTATAGACGCGATCGCGATCGACCACACGCCCTATACCTATGAAGAAAAAACGGTTGCCTTTGCGGAAGCACCTGCTGGGGCAATTGGCTTAGAACTCGCTTTACCCTTACTCTGGCAAAATCTCGTCGCAACTGGAGAATTTTCCGCCTTAGAGTTATGGCAAGCCTTAAGTCACCGTCCATCTGAGTGCTTGCAACAGAATGTAAATGCGATCGCTCCCAACTCGCCAGCGGAATTGATTCTCTTCGACCCCCAACACACTTGGACTGTGACGCAGCAGACTTTAAAATCTCGCTCTCACAATACCCCTTGGTTGGGTCAACAAGTCAACGGTCGCGTTGTCAAAATCTGGTTATAGAGACGTTACGTGTAACGTCTCTACATCTTAATTAATTCAACTCTCCAATTCGGTTGAGAGGCCAAAACCGGACAATTGCCCGACCGATGATATTATCTCTAGGGACAAATCCCCAAAAATGACTGTCATAACTGTTGTTGCGGTTATCACCTAAAACTAGGTAAGAATTCGGTGGTACGGTGACAGGTCCGTATTGATACTGTGGTGGAGCTTCAATATATTTTTCTTGTAGTGGGCGATCGTTGATATAGACCCGCTCTCCTTTAACTTCTACTTTATCCCCTGGCAGTCCAACAATGCGTTTAATAAAAGCGTCTTTCAGGTTAGGATTATCTTTTTTAATTGTCTCTGTAGGTGAAAATACTACAATATCGCCCCGTTCCGGCTCGACAAAATGATAACTGACTTTGTCCACAATCAGCTTGTCATACTTTTGGAGTGTCGGAACCATTGATTCCGAGGGAATCCAGCGGGCTTCTGCCACAAAGGTACGAATACCCAAAGCCAAAATTACACTCAAGATAATTGTTCTGCCTAGTTCTCCAATCCACGAACCTTCGTTGTCTTGAGGAGAATTCTGCTCTGGCACTTGATTTTGGACTCGCGACATAGATGCTAAATCTTGTGTTTAGGGGGTAGTAGGTAAAAAAACGTAACTTGGTGAAAAATGTTGCTTGTTAATCGGATCTATAGAAATTGTATTCTCTCTATTATCAGTTATCAGTGGCTAGTGGCTAGTGGCTAGTGGCTAGTGGGGTGTGGGGTGTAGGGTGTAGGGTGTAGGGTGTAGGGTGTGGAGATTGTAAATTTCTTTCTCCCTTGTCTCCCTTGTCTCCCTTGTCTCCCAACTTCCGACTTACCAGTTCTATATGTCATCTACTTCTAGCTTACTCATTCGCCACGCTCGTATCCTGTTGCCCTCTGGAGAATTTCTCTTGGGAGATGTTCTGACTCGCGATCGCCAGATCGTTGAAATTGCCCCAAATATTTCCACTCCCAGCGACGCAACCGTGACGGAAATTGACGCAACGGGTTTAACTTTGCTACCAGGGGCGATCGATCCGCAAGTCCACTTTCGCGAACCAGGACTGGAACATAAAGAAGATTTATTCACCGCTAGCTGTGCTTGTGCTAAGGGTGGAGTGACTTCATTTTTGGAGATGCCTAACACTCGTCCGCTGACGACGACTCAACAAACGCTAGATGACAAGCTACAACGAGCTGCGCAAAAGTGTGTAGTCAATTATGGCTTTTTTATCGGAGCAACTGCTGAAAATCTCCCTGACTTGCTGACTGCCCACCCCACACCAGGGATCAAGATTTTTATGGGTTCGATGCACGGGGCATTATTGGTAGATGGAGAAGCGTATTTAGAAGCCATTTTTGCACGGGGCGATCGCTTAATTGCCGTTCATGCTGAAGATCAAGCCCGCATTAACCAAAGACGACAGGAATTTGCTGGCATTCACGATCCGGCAATTCACTCGCAAATTCAAGATAATCAAGCCGCGCTTCTAGCGACACAATTAGCGCTCAAACTGTCGAAAAAGTACCAACGTCGCCTGCATATTCTCCATATGTCTACAGCAGAAGAAGCGGAGTTATTGCGGCAAGACAAACCGAGTTGGGTAACGGCGGAAGTTACGCCCCAGCACTTGTTACTCAATACCAGTGCTTACGAAACAATCGGGACTTGGGCGCAGATGAATCCACCCCTGCGATCGCCTCACGACAATGAAGTTCTCTGGCAAGCTTTACTCGATGGTGTCATCGATTTTATCGCCACAGACCATGCGCCGCACACCTTAGAAGAGAAAGCCCAGCAATATCCCAATACACCTTCCGGTATGCCGGGGGTAGAAACATCTTTGCCTCTCATGCTGACACAGGCAATGCAAGGGCGCTGTACCGTCGCCCAGGTATCTCATTGGATGTCTACAGCTGTAGCCAAAGCTTACAAAATACCTAATAAAGGGGCGATCGCCCCAGGTTATGATGCCGATCTCGTCCTCGTCGATTTGAATAACTACCATCCCGTCAGACGAGAAGAATTACAGACAAAATGTGGCTGGAGTCCCTTTGAAGGTTGGAATTTAACTGGTTGGGCTGCCTACACCATTGTCGGCGGTCAACTCGTCTACGATCGCGGCAAGTTAAATACTCAAGTTAGAGGGCAAGCTTTAAGTTTTGGCGAGTAATTGTTGACAGTTATCAGTGAAGAAAGGGTGTGGGGAGAATTCGGAATTCGGAATTCGGAATTCGGAATTCGTTGTGACTTGTCTTGCTACCTCTGCCCCTCTGCTCTCTGCTCTCTGCTCTCTGCTCCCTGATAACTGGTCACTGATAACTGACAACTGGCAACAACTTCAGCAAATTTACGGATATATTTTTTAAATAGATAAATATTAATAAATTCTAAAACTCATATCAAATAAGATAATACCGCAAACCTACGGAGGACTTAAAAATAGGAAATGTTAGGAGTTCACGACATCAGTAAATTTACGGTGGTAGCCCTATAGAACTTTATGATTTCCTAAGAATGTTATTCACCTCGACGGGTTAACAATCCTCATTGGTAGCAGACGATCGCTTTTTAAATTTACTTTTTTAAATTGAAATTATTGAAGGCGATAACTGGGTTGAAATTACACTTAGCCGTGCTGCAATTATGGGGTTTGAGAACTTCTTTAGTCAAGCTTTTAAGGGTTAGCAAAGTCAAACCCATGAGACTACGCCAAAAAATACTGCCAATTGTCGGAACTACTATAGTTAGCCTGGTTACAGTTCTTTACACTACCTCGTCTACCGTTTTACTTGGTAGCTTTATCCAGTTAGAGCAACAGGAGACTCGCGCTCGGGTTGAGCGAGTCCAAAAAGCTTTGGATGAAGAAATTTTTCGAGTCAATCTGATTGCTACAGATTGGGCTGAATGGGACGAAACTTACGTGTTCTTTGACAACTCGAATCAAAGCTATATTGACAATAATGTAGATAATCTTAGTCTCACTAACGTCCAGCTAAACTTAGTAGCTTTTGTCAATTCATCGGGGGAAATTGTTTACGGAAAATTTTCCGAGCCGACCTGTCAAAAATGCTTACCCGTTGGTAGCGATCTTCAGCAACATTTGGCTAGCAAGGAACTGTTGCGGCGGGGAGATAATGCGATCGCCGGATTAATTCTGCTTCAACGTACCCCAATATTAATTGCTGTCAGACCGATTCGCAAAACAGATCGGAGCAAATCGAGTCATGGAGTCTTAATTCTCGGTCGCTATCTCAACCGCGATGCGATCGCTCGCATATCCGAACGCACTCATCTCGATTTTGCTCTACACGCAGTTAATGACGATCGCCTACCTGCCGATCTCCAAGCAGCAAGGACTGCTTTATTGCAGCAGCAAGTTTTGGTGCGTCCTCTCAACGAACAAACTATTGCTGGATATACTCTGATTAGGGATATTTACGGGCAACCTGCTGTCATTGTGAGCGTTAAAATGCCCAGAAATATCTACCATCAAGGACAAGCTAGCATTCGCTACTTATTTTTATGCTTATTGGTCGTTAGTGTAAGCGTGAGCGCGATCGTGCTACTGCTACTCGATCGATTAGTGTTTTCAAGGCTTTCTAGCCTCAGCAGCAATGTTCGCAGTCTCAGCACGGGAGACGCAGTATCCCAAAATATAGCAGCAAATAAAGATGAACTATCAAGCTTAGCAGATGCAATTAATCATATGCTGCAAGCCTTAGCAGATTCCCAATATCAACAACGAGCGAGGGAAGAACGCTATTACAAATACAGCAAGATTTTAACCGAGCTAGCTAAGCGACAAACGGCAGAAAATAGCGACCTCAACGCTCGTTTACGTGAAATTACGGCAGCAGCAGCCGATACTCTAGAGGTGGAGTATGCCAGCGTATGGGTGTATAGTCCTGGAGGCAGAAAATTACAGTGTGCGGCTCTGTATCAATGCAGTACTGCTGCGTATACAACAGGGATGGAGTGGCAAGCGTCAGATTATCCTGGTTACTTTAAAGCCTTGCGTCAAGAGCGAGCATTAGCAACAGCAGATGTACGCACCGAACCCAAAACCAAAAAAATGGCAGAGCGATTTTTGGTAAAACTTGGAATTGGCGCAATGGTGAACGCACCAATTTACCTCAATGGTAGGATTGTAGGTATTGTCTGCCACGGACACAAGAAAACATCACGCCAATGGTTAATTGAAGAACAAAACTTTACAGCTTCGATCGCGAATTTAGTTGCTTTGGCATTATCAGCTTGGGAACGACAACGATCGCAAGTTGCCTTACAGTCAGCCTACGACGAAGTAGAAAACAGAATTCGCGAACGGACTGGAGAATTGGCAGAAGTCAATCAGCAACTCCGCGCCGAAATTCTCGCGTGTCACATCACCGAGAAAAAACTGATGCATCAAGCTTCGCACGATCCTTTAACTGGATTGGCTAACCGTACTTTATTCATGCAACGTTTAGATAGCGCTCTCGATGGCAGTCAACAAGAACATTCTTTATTAGCTGTTTTATTTGTTGATTTAGATCGGTTTAAATCAGTTAACGATACTCTAGGACATGCAATTGGCGATCGCTTGTTAATTGCAATTTCACATCGTCTGCAAGCTTGTCTGCGCCCAGACGACTTAGTAGCCAGGTTAGGAGGAGACGAATTTACTATCTTACTAGAAAATATTAAAAATACGAATGATGCCGTACATGTTGCCGAGCGCATTCAACGAGAATTAAATTTACCTTTTCACTTCGGCGGACATACGATCGATACTAGCGCTAGTATTGGTGTTGCCTTTAATCTTACAGGTTACGAACGACCGGAAGATTTGTTACACAAGGCTGACCTCACTATGTATCGGGCAAAAACTACTGGTAAAGGACGTTATGAAATTTGCGATCGCAATCCAGTCGAACAGTCGGCGCGGCGATAATTTATTTCTCTACTCCCGATAATGCAACCCTGATTCCTAAAGCAATTAAAACTGCTCCCATTGCCTTTTCTAAATAATGGGTAACTGAAAGTAATTTTTCTTTAAGTATGGGGTGAGACATGACGAGCGCTACTGATGTATACCAAGTAAAAGTCATGATTCCCATTTGCAAGCCGTACCAAATTTGAACGGGTATAGGTGTAAGCGGGTTGATAACTTGAGTAAATAAACTTAAAAAAAATAAAGTCACTTTAGGATTGAGAATATTGTTAACAAAACCCATTCTAACGGCTGCTAGCTTACTAAGATCTTGACTAGTCTGCGAGCGTCTAGACTGCTGATCTAGTTGCCGTTGTGGTTTCGCTATTAATGATTTATAACCAAGGTAAATTAGATAAGCAGCACCTAAATACTTAATCAAAGCAAATAAAACAATCGATCGCGAGATAATAAAACCAATCCCAATTAAAGAATAACTAGCATGAACCAAAATTCCCAAAGTTAAACCGAGAGCAGAATAAATTCCCGTTCGCCGCGAATAAACTAAACTATTACGACAAATCACCACAAAATCTGCTCCAGGTGCAATAATCACTAGAAATTGTAAAATAGCTACAGCAATTAATTCAGGTAATAAAGGCATAATCTAATTGAAAGTTTCCAATACAGGTAAGTTCAACTATGCGATCGCGATCGCCTCGATGCATCAGTCGAATCAGGAGATAATCTAACGGCTTGTAATCTAACTTTTCTGCCCATTCAATTGCCACAATTCCAGGGGCAAACTCTATTCCTTCCCAATAAATTTCTGGTTGTAATTCTGTAATTTCTGTTGGTTCTAAACGATACAAATCGAAATGATATAGAGGGATACGCCCTTCTAAATACTCGTTAATTAACGTAAAAGTAGGACTCTGGATTGGCTCGTGAATCCCCAAACCCGCACCAATCCCCTGTACCAAAGTCGTTTTCCCACTACCTAGATCGCCTTCTAACAAAATCGTACTACCAGCAGGCAAACAGCGCCCTAAATTAACACCAAGCGATCGCGTTGCTGCTGCATTTGTTAACGGAAGTACAATTGTCTCTCTCATGATTTGAATGAGTAGTTATCAGTTATCAGTCATCAGTTACTACTGGTTAGTCATAACTTCTGTCTCCTGACTCCTGACTTTTGACTTTTGACTTTTAACTTTTGACTTTTAACCTCATCCTCTCATCTTACTCGCCCGACTGTACCAGCGAAATAGGACCCCTGCCAAGCGTTGCGGGTTGTGACGTACTAAACCTTGTTCGTCTTCATCCATCACGTTAGCAAGGATAATTCGTCGCTTTAACTGTGCCACATCTTCGCGATCGAGAAAGACAGGATGAGAATTTTCTTGAGCGTAGCGGATTAAGCTAGTTTCTGAAGGAGATTGCTTTTGTACGAGTACAGCACTAAATAAATGTCGCCCGCAAGCGCGATCGATCGCGCGAATGTGATCTGCAACAGAATAACCTTGAGTTTCACCTGGTTGAGTCATGATATTGCAGACGTAGATACAGGGAATCGGAGGATTGCCTTTTTGACACCGTTTGGCGATCGCGGCGGCGATTTCTGGTACTAACAAATTAGGAATGATACTAGTGTAAAGACTGCCAGGACCAATAACAATAAAGTCTGCTTCCTCGATCGCTTGCAAGGCTTTGGGTAGTGCTGGGGGATTGGTAGGAGTGCAACCGAGTCTGATAATACTACCCTTAGCATGAGTGATATTAGACTCCCCTTCTATCCGGCGACCGTCCGCTAATTCTGCCCACAAACGCATATCGCTGAGAGTTGCTGGCAACACTTGACCTCTGACAGCAAGAACCTTGGAACTTGCCGCGATCGCCTGTTCCAAATCTCCAGTAATATCGCTCATAGCGGTCAAAAATAAATTGCCAAAACTGTGTCCGACTAATCCATCTCCAGCTTTGAAGCGATACTGAAATAGTTCTGTCAATAATTTTTCTTCTGATGCTAGCGCTGCTAGGCAACTACGAATATCTCCTGGGGGTAAAACGCCGATTTCGCGACGCAACCTTCCAGAGGAACCGCCATCGTCCGCTACGGTGACAACAGCAGTAATGTTAGCACTGTATGTTTTCAATCCCCTTAATAGCGTTGATAGCCCCGTACCACCACCCACAACCACAATTTTTGGTCCTCGGTTTAAGCGACGGTAGTTCAACAGCAAATCGATCAGTTCTTCATCGCCATCGGTGCGAAATACCTCAGTAATTGAACCTACGGTTCGAGATTGCCCCCATAAAATTAACAAAAAGCCCAATAACAAAACTAATGGACCGCTAATATAGCTAGGTAAAATAGTTGTAACTTTATTGAGAAACCCTTCAACTAATTGAATTGCATAAAAAATTGGTGTTAGTTTAATCCAGATTGCCAAACCTAAACCAACAAAACACACTCCACTAGCACTAATTAATAACCAGCGCTTGATTGATAAACCAGGAGACAACCACTTAAACCATTGGTTGACACGATAGGGAGTGACAGCGCGGGAGTCCTGCCGAAAATACTTGAGAATTCGTTTAGGAGTATTAAAAGGCATAACTGGATACGTGGCAGGTGGACATAACGCAGGTGAATCTGATGCAGGTGGATACGACAATGTATATCAGACGATCGACCAACTAGAAACTAAGTCACTTTAGAGAACTTGCAAAAGAGAACTTGCGGAACAATGATAGCAATCTAGACATGGGAACGAGGTAAAAGGGTTCAGTGGGATCGAAACAACAAATTGAACAACGGCTGGAAAAACGCCTAGAAAAACGGATTCTGGGATTAGATCCCGGGCTAGCAATTTTAGGCTTCGGTGCTATTTGTACGCCAGTAGGAGATCCGATCGCAACAGCAACTTCATTAAAGTCTGCCCCAATTCCGACCCAAGCGATCGCCACTTCGGTCAAGTTGCTAGACTTTGGCGTAATTCAAACTGCTGCTAAAAACGAGATCGGCAGCCGACTTTGTACGATTTATGAAGATTTACATACCATACTTCAAGAATGGCAACCGGACTTAGTGGCAATTGAAAAGCTGTTTTTTTACCGCATGGCTAGTACTATTTCCGTAGCTCAAGCACGGGGAGTTTTAATGCTTGTCCTAGCCCAGCACAACATCCCCTACATCGAGTTTACTCCCGCCCAAATTAAGCAAGCGCTCACGGGGTGGGGCAATGCCGATAAACGCGATGTCCAACTCGCAGTAGCCCGCGAATTAAATCTAGACTACATCCCTCAGCCAGACGACGCTGCTGATGCTTTAGCAGTAGCCTTAACTGCATGGTTTCAAGTCTAGGGAGCCGTTATCAGTTATCAGTGACCAGTGACCAGTGACCAGTGACCAGTGACCAGTGACCAGTGACCAGTGACCAGTGACCAGTGACCAGTGACTATCAACCGTCAACTACCAACCACCAACTACCAATTACCAATTACCACTTCTAAATGACAAATAACAAACTGTCTACTGTCAGAGAAACAAAAGTTGCTGCTCGGTAAGATATTCCTATACACGCTCTTGTCTTATGGTTTCACTCGCTCGTAAAAACCTGCTGGAAGATATTCCTCGCTTTTTGGTAGCGCAAGCAGGAATTATGTTCGCCGTGAGCCTGGTAACTATTCAAACAGGGATCTTCAATGGATTTACGCGATCGGCGGCACAGTTAATATATAATGCCAATGCTGATGTTTGGGTAACTTCTGATACATTAGTCCAGCCAGAACTCAGCTTGCCGCTACCAGCAACAACATTAGACCAAGCTCAGGAGGTAGCAGGAGTAGCACGCGCTGAAGCACTGATCTTTAAGAGTGCTGTTTGGCGACATTCCAGCAGCGATATCAATTTGGTACGGGTGATTGGTTTCGATCCGCAAGGACAACTATTTAACCCCAACAATTTGATCCAGGGTAGTAGGCAAGCTTTGCAACAACCTTACACAGCGATCGCCGACACTAGCACGTTGCGATCGCTAAATGTTAGCAAAGTTGGCGATCTGGCAGAACTTGGTTCTCTACCAGTGCGTTTGGTAGGCTTGACTCAAGGCAATCGCTCGATTACTTCTAATCCTTTTGTTTTCACGTCTTTAGAGAATGCCAATGCTTATGCAACTGGTGGTCAGAATGCTAGGTTGTCCTGTAAGTTGCAGACTGGTTCAGAAGACATTCAGTGTACGAGTATACCGACAAATCAGAAACAAAGTCCTCAAGCTAAACCACGTCAGCTAGCAGCTTCAGACACGATTTCTTTTATTTTAATTCGCGCTCAATCTGGGCAAGACCTACAACAGCTCAAGCAGAGATTAGAAACAGCTATTCCCAATACCACTGCATATACTCAAGCTGAGTTGATTAAGAAAACGCAGCAGTTTTGGCAGCGCCGAACGGGGGTTGGTTTTATTTTGGGGTTGGGTGCAACTGTAGGCATTATCGTAGGGGGCATCATTGTGGGTCAAATTCTCTATTCTTCCGTCTCTGACCATTTGCGCGAGTTTGGCACGCTTAAAGCAATGGGGGCATCCGATTGGACTATCTATGGCGTGATTATCGAACAATCGCTTTGGATGGCGGTTTTAGGCTATATCCCAGGTATAGTTCTTTGCTTTGGAGTTGGTGCATGGACTTTTGCGACGCAGGGTATAACGATCTTGATTACCCCTGCTACGGCGATCGCCGTGTTTGGCATTACGGTAGCAATTTGTGTCGGTTCGGCAATCTTTGCCATTCAAAAAGTAACGCGGGTCGATCCGGCAATCGTCTTTAAGGCATAATTTCCTTCTTCCCAGGGAGAGAAAAAAACTATTTACAATATCTATATACAACTTCATAAATGCTTCATTTATTCCGAAAGCTATATAGGGAGAAATAAATAAGGTAAGTAGAATACATTCATGCATTACAAAGTTTAATATTTTTCCTGGCTACTCCAAATTTTCGTGAAGTTAAAACCATATCGATTCAATATTTGCAATAATGACAGCCTCTTTAATCAATTTCGCCACTGCAATTAAGCCTTCAATCAAGCACCGCAAAAGATCGGCGGAATCGAACTGTGGTGCAAATATCCCAGAATCGTCAGCCATTGTCGCTAAAGGGATAGAAATGGCATTTCAGTCAGGACAACAGCAGTATCCCGTGCTGAAGGGGATCGATCTCGAAATTCGAGCTGGTGATATTCAATTACTTATGGGACCATCCGGTTCGGGTAAGACAACCTTACTCTCAATTTTGGCAGGATTGCTTACGCCAACAGAAGGATGCGTTTACTTGCTTGGCAAAGAGATTACTAGAATGTCTCGGGAAAAGCTGGCGAAATTTAGATTACATAATATTGGTTTTATCTTCCAAGGTTTTAACTTATTTCCGGCGCTAACGGCAGCAGAAAATGTCGAGTTAGTGCTGAACTATAAGGGGATTAATGGTGCGATCGCCCAAAAACAAGCACGAACTTTGCTAGAACAAGTAGGATTAGGGGCGCAGGTGAATCAAAAACCTAGCGATCTATCCGGCGGACAAAAACAGCGAGTCGCGATCGCCCGTGCTTTGGCTGGTAATCCCAAGTTGATTATGGCAGACGAGCCCACGGCAGCTTTAGATTCTCAAAGCGGTCATAACGTGATTCAGTTACTTCGCAATTTGGCAAAAGAGCAAGGTTGCACTGTTTTGATGGTGACGCACGACCCCAGAATTATTGACGTTGCCGATCGCGTCAGCTATTTAGAAGATGGGATGTTGACGCAGAAGTAGGAATCGTAGGGTGTGTTAGATAACGCACCCCAATAAAAATTTCGATTTGGGCAGGGGCGCACAACTGTGCGCCCCTACAAGCGTTATACCGATGATTGCGTTAGTTCTTTCACAATTTGACGCAATACCTCTTCCACCGATCGCGGTTGCCAGCCTAACTCTTTTCTTGCCTTTGTCGCATCAACCCGCACGCAGCGATCGTACACGTAATGAACTCGTTCGCGGCTGAGGGGAGGTTGCCATTTTAGCAGTCTGCCAATTGGATCGAGAACATTACCGACAAGCTTTACAAGAGATTTGGGTGCTTCCTTGGGAACGGGAATTCCTGACTCTTGGGAGATAATTTGAAACATTTCCTTCGTAGGCAAATCTCCGGCAGAGATAATGAAATGTTCGCCAGTTTTGCCTTTTTGGGCAGCTAAAAGCATCGCTTCTACTAAGTCATCGACGTGAACGATACCCGTAATGCGATCGCCCCCCGCCCATAATTTCAGTCCGCCTTTAAGAAATTGTTTCAGTACGGGTCCGAAATGGGGATCGTCAGAGCCAAAAATACCCGAAGGCATGACACTAACTACAGGTAAACCTTGGGCAGCAAATTGGTCGGCTAACTTTTGTGCTTTGTATTTAGTCACGTCATAAGCAGAGGAAAAGTCAGTTTGAGTGCGATTAAAAGTTTCATCAATCACTTTTCCCTGGGTATCGCCGTAAATTCCTACAGTGCTACAGTAAACGACTTTTCCTACTTTCAATTCTTGGGCAACATCTAAGACAGCGTGGGTTCCTTCTACGTTGACCCGTTCCATCTTAGCTGCATCGACTATGCCTAATTCCACATAAGCCGCCGTGTGAAACACCACGTCTACACCAGCCATAGCAGCACGCAGAGCATGGCGATCGCTAATATCGCCGTAAACTAACTCTATGGGGCAGTCAGCCAGACGGGAAAGATCGCTAGACTTGCGTACCAAACCAACAACAGTATCGCCTCGTTGGGTTAAAGCACGGACTAAATGAGAACCTGTAAAACCGTTAGCGCCAGTAACTAGTGCTTTCATGAAGGGTGTGGGTAATTGGTAGTTGGTAGTTGGTAGTTAGTAGTTGACGGTTAATGGTTGTTGGTAGTTGGTTGTTATTCTCCCTTGTCTCCCTTGTCCCCCTTGTCCTTCTTCTCACGAGTAGCTAAAACACTCACAAAGCTTTCTCGTAAATCCGGTAGGTTTTGTGAATTTTACCACCAGCAGCCTCTACAAGCTTGCGAGAAGCAGAGTTATCTTCGTAAATATGTCCTAATTCCGCTCGTTTGTAAGGCTTGCCTTTTTTAATTCCGCCTTGCATTCCCAAATAAATGAGAGCCAAAGAAACCATTTTGCGGCGATATTCAGGGAGGGAGCAAATGTAAATTACTCTCCCTTGGTCAATTTGGCGGCGATACCACAAGAATTTTAACGTGCCGAGCCAATCGAGTTTGCCACCTAGATGCTTGAGAGCGATATTGTAGTCAGGTAATCCCATCCACATCCCCACCATTTCACCGTTGTATTCCGCAATGGGAAAAACATCAGGGTCGATCAGAGATTGAAACGATCGCGCTTTATCTAAAAACTCTGCTGGGGTTTGCGGTGAATAACTGTAGTTGTCGGTAAACATGCGTACGAGGAGATCGTAAACTTTCAGCGCATCTGCCTCAAATTCCTCACCCTTGGTTCTAATGGGACGAAAAGTTATGCCAGCTTTACAAGCGATCCGATAAGCCTTTTCAAATTCCGCTGGTAAAGGTTTGTCTAGGGGAAAGTTATACGTGTAAGCATCTTTACCTTTGTACCAACCATCCCGTTCGATAAACTCTGGGTAATAGGGTGGATTGTAAGGCATCAAAATCATTGGCGGGGAGTCAAAGCCATCGACTAAAAATAAACAGCCGTTGTGAGTTGAAAAATCGATTGGTCCCCTAACTACAGTCATACCTTGTTCTCGCAGCCAATCACAAGCAACCTGGAGCAGAGCTTGAGCCACATCAAAATCGGAGATACATTCAAAAAAGCCGAAGACTCCGACATTTTGACCTTCTTTCTCTATCAACCGTTGATTCACAGCAGCAACAATTCTGCCGATTGGTTCTCCTGACTGAGATAGAGCGATAAATTGCTGTGCCTTACCATACTCAAAGAAAGTATTGCTAGGCGAGAATTGCTTGGCTTCACTGCTGCGGATGGGGGGAACCCAGTAGGGATCGTTCGCATAAACCCTAGCAGGAACATCGAGAAAAAGTTCTTGTTCTGCTGGAGTCGTGACAGGTTGAATTTGAAACTTTGTAATTGTTTGCATGATTTACACAACAGTGTCAAAAAATTGTGCGATCGCTCTTATTTGTAACTGGATGAAATACACGCTCCGTAGGGGCGCACATCTGTGCGCCCCTACAAATGTTATGGACGCAAGCGAAAATTATCTTTGAAAAAACGATTAAGACCAAAATACAGCAATGCATCCTGGTCTTAAAAAATTATCTAAGTTTTTAATAATTGAATTTGGAATGTAGCTCGTTTCGCTAGGCGCTGATCATGGGTTTGTAGATCGTATCCCGAATTGCTACCATTCCTTCGACTAACCGATCCATATCCTCTTCGGTGTGCAAGGCATTAACGGTGATCCGCAAGCGTGGCTTAGCAATGTACCAAATTGCCGATGCCCAGATACCGTGTTCTTGCATTAGTTGACGGGCAAAGTATTTCGGATTGCACTCAGTGGGTAACACGACGGGGACGACGTTGGTTTCGCCCAAAGCTTCAAAATCGTGCTTAGCCAAACGCGATCGCAAATATTTGGTTTTTGCTTGCAGTTGTTGTACCAGTTCGGGATGTTGGCGCACTTGGCGAATGCTTTCCAAAGCAGCAGCAGCGGTAGGTGCGGGTAAAGAAACCGTTCCGATGGAGGTGGGAGAGAAATTCATCAACGGGATCAATTCAGCCACAGGACTGCTAATTGCTGCCCCAGCCGAAGCCGCAAACTTAGAAAATGTGGTCATAATCAACGGCACGATCCCCCGCGCGATCGCATTTTGAGGGGTTATCCCAAAATACTCGTAAATCCCCCTTCCCGTGGCTCCAATCGCGCCGCTAGCGTGTGCCTCATCCATGACCAGCACGCTACCTTCATAGTTTTGCAGCACATCAAGCATATCTGGTAGAGGGGCGATGTCACCATCCATCGAGAAGACAGCATCGGACACTACCATAATTCTGTCGTCGGGACGAGCATAGCGATATAGTTTCCGCTCCAAGTCTTCAGTATCGCAGTGGCGATAGGCTTTGACGCGGACGCGGGGACTGTGGCTGAAGACTTTTCCAGAGCGAGTCCCGGCATTGACAACAGCCGAGACAATACAGCCGTGGTTGAGTACGTCCGTCAGGATCAGAGTCTCTCGCGTATTTTGAAATCCTGGTACGGGAATGGCGAGATGACAAAAAGCATCCATCAAGGCTTGCATTGCCATCCAAGCATTCAAAAATAGCTGGGTGTGGGGCAGATGCTTAAAAGCAGAGATTTCTGCTTCGAGTTGACGGTGTAAGTCAATGCGACCGTTTAAAACTGAGGTTCCACTATTAGAAGTACCGTATTGCAAGATCGCATCAATTGCCGCTTGCTGCACGGCTTCGTTCTGCACCAGTCCCAATACATCATTGGTGCAGAATGTCAAGACATTTTGCCGCTTGCCCGTTGCTCCTTCTTCGATTTCAACTAAATTACCCTGACGGCGATGACAAATGAACTCGTCGGGGGCTAGCCCGCTGTCATATAAGCGCTGAACGTACTCTTTGACTACTTGCACGAATTTACTCCCCTCACCTGAAATTCCCAGATAGCTTTGTGCGTCTGGCTAAACATTATTAATATTTTCCCTGGTTAGGTAATTTTTAGACTATCCAGGCTCTTATTTCCTGCCGGAGGGCAGCTTAATTGAGTCTATGAATAAGACATTTTGCCAGCACTATACCATTCATAGCGATCGAGCTAGCGATCTTTGACTGTATTGACGAGATAATTGCTTCATGCGATTGATAATAAATTAGCTTGACTATACCCGACTAGAAGAGATCGCTTCCGATTAAGACAGCGATTCCCCCTGCTGGTTCCCTGAAAGTTGGGAAGACAGGGTTTTGCGGCGATATTGCTCGTATTGCCGCATCATGACCTTTTGCAAGGCAATAATTGCCGGATTAATCTCTACATAGCGCCGTTGGGGGTTGTTTGAATAAGTGCGTTGCTCGCTCTCCATCATTTCGATATCTTGATCGAGAAACTTGGAAAATAGAAAGCGCCAGATATAAGCAGAAATCAGGGGTTTGAACGGCTGCACCAACCACTTAGGTAAATTCAGCCGCAGAAACATCAAGGTAAACGATTTGGTTTCTGTTGCTTCCATAGGCGATCGCATCAGGTATAAAGAGGAAACCCCCTCTAGAGAACTGTGGTAGTGGGGATATTGGTAATGGAGCGTGACAGTCCGGGTTGTCACCTCATCACCGCGATCGCTCAAACCCAGAATTTTCGTCATGACTCCCTTATAAGACACTCGATAATCGGCATGAACCGATGATTCTGTTGTCTTCAAGCTAGTCAGCACGGGGTTAAACCAACCTTGGAGATTTTTGTGTAAAAACCCGTGAAACACATCCATCGTGTTTTCGTTGCAGATGGTGAAATGCGCCTGGAAATGAGCCGGAATCGGAACCATCAGACAATCTGGATCGTCGAATTCCGGTATTTCTGGTAAGGGAATGCTAGTTGCCAAACTCGCATCGCCAGGAAAAATCCAGATCAGATTATACTTTTCGCGGACGGGGTAGCTACGAACTTGAGCGCATGGTAGTTTGTGTGTCTCAGGGAGGTATGGGATTTTGACGCATTGACCTGCACCATTAAATTCCCAACCGTGATAGGGACACAATAAATGTTTCCCTTGAATTTGCCCTTTATGTAGAGCCACACCCTTATGCGCGCACGCATCATCTAAAGCATGAAGTTGTCCGTCCGTGTCACGGAAAACAGCAATTGCTTGTTTCCAGATCGTTACGGGCATAATATGACCAGGTTGCAGTTTATTTGCCCACCCAACCGGATACCAGTAATCTGGATTAATCCCGATCTCGCGGATAGCATTCTGAACTGTCTGACTTGTTAAGGTCGTAGCCAGTTCCATGAATCGTTCCTCTCTTGCCTGATTCTGACAATATTTAGCTTTCTAGTGTCCCTTAATTCAGCTAAATTGTCAGCATAATTCCTGACAGCACGCCAACTGTCCACTCATACTAATAGGGAATAGGGAGAGGAGAGCTGAGAGAACTGAGGAGGCTGAGGGAGAGTCGCGGAGAAAAAACAAAAGTGCCTCTTGCCTCTCGCCTTTCACCAACAACCATCAACCAACAACGAATGACAAATGACAAATGACAAATGACCAACTATCAGTGACGACTTCCTCAACATGCGCAAATTATCACTATCGCCAACAATAGCTTTTGCCGCGATCGCCCGTAACCCACAGTTAATGGTGTTGATGGCGGCTGGCTCCCTAACTACGATGACTGGAGCAGTGTTTAACCCTGCCTTGGGGGAGATCAAACACCAACTTCAGCTGGCTCCAGAGATTGGCGGTTATTTAGCAGCCGCTCATGTTTGGGCGCTGGGTCTTTTTAGTCTTCCCCTCGGAATTCTCTCCGATCGCGTGGGGAGAGTAAAGGTACTCGTAGTTTCCCTACTTTGCTATGCCGTCTTTGGTGCTGCGGGAGTCACGGTAGACAATTTCCTCCCCTTAATCGCGTTGCGAGGATGTTTGGGCATCGCTACAGCTGGAATTACATCTGCTAGCTTGGGTTTGCTCACGAGTATGTATGAGGGTGAGGAACGAGCCAAAGCATTAGGTTACGCCACGGGGACGCTGACGCTAGCGGGGATCGTCTTTCCATTGTTAGGGGGTGGAGTAGGCTATTTCTTCCACTGGCGATACATTTTCTGTCTATACGCGATCGGGCTACCATTAGCAGTATTGACAGCCAAGATTTTGCCACAGCCACCCGAACGTACTTCAGTCAAAACAGAGCAACGACCTAAGCATAAACTATGGCAAGTTTTAGGACGCTACCAAACAATTTGGTTATTGCTAACTCTGAGCTTGACATCAATCGTGATGTACTCGGTTGTCTTCTATACCCCGCAGTATTTCAAAGACACGATTAATGCCAATACGCTAACTAACAGCCTCGTCTTAGCTTCTCGCGCTCTGGGTGCAGCCATTATCTCTGCTTTTGGAGCCAGAAGGCTATCTCAATCGTTGGGTTTGTATAAAGCCACGGCTGTAGGCTTCATCATGATGGCGCTGACACTTAGCACAATTCCCTTTTTACGAGAGATTAGTTTAATTATGTTGGCTGCGGTCGGTTTTGGTGCTGGGTTTGGTCTGATCCTACCCAACCTTTACGATGCTCTAGCGAGTCTTGCGCCTTCCCAGTTGCGATCGAGCGTGCTATCAGCGGGGGCTGGAGCAGGCTTCATCGGTCAATCTTTCTGTCCAATTGTGTTAGGCTTTATCGTCAAAAATCATGGTATAGAAGCTGCTTTTTTTACGGCTGCAAGTGCTTCGATTGTCATCGGGATGCTGTTGCTCTTATTTGGGAGTCAGGAATGAGTGGTGAGTGGTGCGTGGTGCGTGAATGAATTTTGAATTTTTTGAATTGCTCCCTTGTCCTCCTTGTCTCCCTTGTCCCCTCCATCCTATGCTTCATCTTCTGGTAACCTCACCTCTTGCTGTACCTGCAAGCCAGCCAAAAAATTGCGGTCTTCGCTGATGTGAGGAAACTTGAGTTGGGAATCGGGAACTCCCCGTTCTATTTGACGTTGGCGGAGGATGGCAAAGCTACCAGGAGCTAAAATTCGCAGTCGGGGTGGCGGAATCGGATCTTTGCGGCTAATTTCATAGTGGGTATTTGCTGCTTGTAATTTGCGATCGCACTCGCTTAAAAAAGCTTGCGGATCTTCAAGCTTGTAGCCATTAGCTAACTCAATATTGAGCAGGTAGCGAGCAGGAAAATCATTTTCCGATAAAGTCATACAAAAATCTTCTAGTAATAAGCTAAATTCCTGCTGTACGGCTTGCATCACCTGAGTCGCATGGGCTTCCGTCGTCTTTTCTGTCGTAGAAGAAATCAATCCACCTTGACGGTGACGAAATACGATTAACGGTGCTTGCTCGTAAAATCCGACTACCTCGATGACATCGCCAATATCGTAGCGATAAAATCCGTTATAGCTCGTAGTCAGAATGCGATACCGTTCTCCCGATCTGACTTCGGTAGCGAGTAGCGTTTTCGGTTGTTCTTCTTGCCACTGGTCTTGAGGGATAAATTCAAAAAAACCGCTTTCCAGGGCTAAAATGCTGCTGTCGTCGTCGAGTTTGTGATAGATACTAAACATCCCTTCGGCAGAAGAAAATACTGCGCCGAAAATGGGTGTATTGTTGAAATAGGTGGGGAATCGCTCGAAATAAAAGTCGGACGTACCTCCACGGGCGCAGGCGACAAAAGACAAATTTGACCAGGCGAGATGAGGGGTGAGCTTACCTTCCGACTGGAGAATTTCCCGTAATTCATTGGCTCGAACTGGATTGGCTGATAAGCGCTGCTCTAATGTCAGTCGTAGTTCCGGTTCTACTTCTAACCAATTGGCAATGGTTCCTGTTTCGATATCGTGGATTAGGTCTTCACCAAATTTTTCCAAATAGTTGCAGGTACGGAGAATGAGCATCGGAAAGTTAGCTAACATCCCCCGCATTAAAGGATCTTGTAAGGCAAATAATAAGGCGAGGTAGTGACGGGCAGAGCTATCTGCGACTTGGAGAGTCTCGTATGGCTGGGCAAAAAATTGCTCGTACAGCCATTTATCCATGCTGAGAACACCAGCACTAGCAGGACCGTAGGGAATACCAGCACTGGTACGTCCCCATTGTTGAGTAGAATTTGTCAGGAGAATTTTGCCAAACTGTTGCCCTCTAGAACGTAAGGCAGCGGTTAGAAAGCCCATACTGGTTAGGGTAGCTTGACGAGTGATATTTTGCGATCGCCTCGTCGTCGGAATCATTTTCTTTTTCCCCGTCGAACCACTCGTCAGCGTTAAGTACACCACCGGATCGGCTGTTAGAATATTTTGCTTGCCGTTGGCAATGCGCTCCAGATAAGGTTCGTAGCTGGAATACGGTAAAATTGGCACTCGTTCGCGAAAGCGATCGACTGTTTTAATCTCACCGAGCTGATATTTTCTGCCAAATTCTGTATCGCGATGAGCTTGTAACAAGCGCAATAAAAACCGTTCTTGTACTTCTGCCGTCCGGCGAGTTTTTTTGATAAAGTTTGCCTTTGTCAAATCTGTAACAGCATTTAAAGCGGACAGAACGAGATTGACCATTCAGCTTTCTCAACTCATCAAATACTGATTCAAGCAGATTAATTGTGTTTAGAATATGACAATTTGGTGTCGAAGTAACTGGAATCGGTAATTGGTAATTGGTAGTTGGTGATTGGTAGTTGACCGATAACTGGTTACTGGTCAGGAGTCACTGACAACTGTACTTCCCGTTCCACTTGCAAGCCAGCGAGAAAATTGCGGTCTTCGCTGATGTGGGGAAATTTTAGTTGAGAATCTGGTACTCCTTTCTCTAATTGCCTTTGCCGCATGATCGCAAAGCTGCCAGGGGCAAGAATTCGCAGTCTTGGCGGGGGAATTTGATCGTTGTTAATCCGCTTGACGGCGTAGGAAGTGTGAATTGCACTCAGCTGACGGTCAAAGCGATCGAGAAATTGCTGCGGATTTTCTAATATTTTTCCAGGCGCAAGCTCGATATTCACCAAATAATATGCGGGAATGACATCATCCGATAAGGTAATACAAAAATCTTCTAGAGGTAAGTCAAATTCTTGTTGTAATACCTGCATGACTTGAGTAACATGAAATTCCGTAGTTTTTTCTGAGGTTGAAGACAGCAAGCCACCGCGCCGATGGCGGAATACAATCAGTGGTGCTTGTTCGTAAAATCCGACGACTTCCATGACATCGCCAATGTCGTAGCGATAGAAGCCGCTGTAGTTACTCATCAAAATTCGGTAGTAGTTTCCAGGTTTGACTTCGCTAGGTAGTAGTGTTTTTGGTTGTTCTACATCCCACTGATCTTGAGGAATAAACTCGAAAAAAGCACTTTCGATCGCTAAAATACTGGCATCAGAATTTAGCTCTGGGTAAATGCCAAACGCGCCTTCTGACGAACAACAAACCGCGCCAAAACATGGTGTCTTGCTAAAGTAAGCAGGAAAGCGCTCGAAGTAAAAATCTGAAGTCCCGCCTCTGGCTGCGACTGTGAAGGCAAGATTCGACCATACTGCTTCGGGGGTGAGTCTACCTTCTGCTTGCAAGATTTCTTGTAGTTGCTTGGCACGGTTGGGGTTAGCGACTATTTGCCGTTCTAGTTGTAACCGCAATTCTGGTTCTAGTTGCAACCAAGGTGCAAGCATTCCTTTGTCAATGTCGCGAATAAAGTCTTCTGCATATTGTTCTAAATAGCCGCAGGTGCGGAGGATCAGCATGGGGAAGTTGGCGACTATTCCCCTTGTATCGGGTTGTTGTAGCGCAAATAGCAGACAAAGATAATGGCGCGTCAGGCTATCGGCTGCTTGCAGTGTCTCAAAGGGATGAGCAAATATTTGCTCGCAGAGAAATTTTCCCATCCGCAGGACTCCAACGCTAGCGGGACCGTAGGGAATTCCACCACTGGTACGTCCCATCAGTTGAGTTGAGTTAGTGGCGATCGCTTTACCAAATTTAGAACCCCGTTGTCTTAATGCCGAGCTGAGAAAGCCAATACTAGTTAAGTTGGGACGGCGCAAGGAGTTTTGAAAGCGTTTGGTGACTGGGATGAGCTTGTGCGCTCCGGTAGAACCACTCGACAGGTTAAAAAAAACAACGGGATCGGGGGTGAGAATGTTTTGTTCCCCTTGGGCAATGCGATCGCAGTAGGGTACATAGCTAGCATATACGGATGCAGGGAGACGCTGGCGAAATTGCTCGGCAGTTCTAATATCTTTAAATTCATACTTTTGCCCTAACTCTGTCGCCTGATAAGCTCGTAGTAAATCTCGCAGAAATCGCTCTTGTACTGCTTCAACTTGGCGCGTTTTTTTCACAAAGTTATCCTTTGTATGCTCGGCAACAGTTTGCAACAGTGGCAGCAATAAATTCGTCATTGGCTCCTCACACCTTTTGTCTGCGTTATTATAAATAATAATTGCTTTACCTAATTATTTCGAGTGCGCTTTGTTTAGCAATCGTTAATATATTTCTATGTCTTGCCAAGCTAAAAGTTATTAACAATTATTTAAATTGTATTAAAAAAGTATTTTTTCTTGCCTCGATGGGTAGGTTACGGAAAGTATATCTTACTCTTCATTTTTTTATGCGTTTAACTACTGATAATACTGCTGACAGCATAGCTGATAATACAGCAGTCTCAATTTCACGGATAGAGCTATCGTCGATATCGCCAGATTTATTTTTTGAAAAATATCAGAAACTGGGAACTCCAGTTATTATTACTGGATTAATAGTAGATGACTGGAATCTAGATTACCTCTGCGGGCAGTTGGGTCAGCAAGAATTTCTTTTTCGTTATTACGGACGCGAAAGATATCAACAAGATAAACGCACTTGGCAAAACATTGGCAGCGGCGTTCCTCTCAAAACAATGTCATTTACAGACTATGCTAAGTTGTTGCACAGTCATGAGGCTCACGAAAAGGATATCTATCTAGCTAAATGTTCGTTAAAAAACACAAAGTTAGCCGAGGATAATTTTTTTAGTAATATTAGTCAACAACTAGGGTTAAAAAAGCCTATAGGCAGTGTTAATCTTTGGGTAGCCCCTGGAGGGCATTTAGAATGCCTACACTACGATACGCTGGATGGCATTTTAATCCAAATGCATGGAGCGAAAAAAGTCCTGTTATTTCCACCCAGCCAGACTTATAATTTATATCCATTTTCAATATTTGTCCATTTGCTACGCGGGTTAGAATTGCGTGCTTGGTTTAGTACAGTATATCCAGAAAATCCAGATTTGATAGCATTTCCCAAACTCAAGAAAGCATTAGAACACAAGCAAGAAATAATCTTAGAGCCAAGAGAAATGCTGTATATTCCTATGGGTTGGTGGCACGAAGTTACAGCATTAGGTAATGAAATGGTATGTTCTGTCAATCAATTTTGGAGTGTGTACCCTACCTCAAGAGCAATTTTTTCTTGGTGTCGGTGGCGAGTGATTTTTAGCAATATGTTGGCAATACCTTATTTATTAGTCAAATTTGCGATCGCTTTTCTGAGTCAAAGCAGACAGCAGCAGATAAAACAAATTTTTTATCGATTTTGACCCCTTAACTGTAGAGTGCGTTACTGAACGCACCCTACGGCGATCTCAATTGCAAATATCTCATTGAGATGCATTAGTAAAATAAGGTAACAATAATTGCTGTTTGTGCCAGTTCTTATAGGTAAAACGAAGCACAAAAGGAACTGAAATTACTATCAGTACGATTCCCAAATGCAAATATTCAGAAAAATTATAATTTATAGTTATCTGTTGAGTGGGAAAGAAAAGTTCTAGAACAATTGTGGCAGCATTATTCATGGCATGAGCGATCGCAGGTACAATTAACGTGCGAGTTTTGAAATAAAGCAGTGTTATCAAAATTCCAAAAACTGCTGCACCGAAGGGAATGATATGACCCAAACCAAAAATTATTGCAGAAACTAATATTGCTGACGATACCCCCCATTTCATTGCCCAGCGATGTATGAGAATACCTCGAAAAATAAATTCTTCTGTAATAGGGACGACTACAACTGAAGAAATAACATTCAATAAATAAGCAAGAATTGGTAAAGCCGAAGTACTGGCAGGGGGATCTGGCAACCAATTAATCAAACTTACAGTGAATGAGGGCGAAATTAAAGATAAGCTAAAAAAAATAGTTGGTCAATTCCCCGCGTAAATAGGCAGATAGCGATCGCAATTCCACATAAAGACAGCCAGCGATCGCGGTTGGGTATTTTGCCAATTAAATATTTAGGATGAATAGACAATTGATGAAATCTATGTAAAATCCAGATGCTAGGTAAAAGCATCATAAGATAGTAAATAAAATCGTAAAATATTGGATCGTCGCTATTCCAGTTAAAGAAGAGTAATAGAAGATCGGAAATAAAAACAAACTCAACAATAAAAATCAAAAGTAAAATAAATATATGTCGAGTTTTAAATTTCAAAAAGGGATCGTTCGCTGGTAAGTTAAGCATAGGACTCGATTTGATATGGTGAAATTAATCTATAGCAATTCAAATTGATTTGTGAACGCTTCCCGTGTAGAGACGTTACATGTAACGTCTCTACACGGGTTATATAACTTAGATTTGCGAGCGCATTCTTTCTTAAAAAACATGACAGCCGCACGTTTAACCATCAAAGAACTTACCGAGGCAGTTGGGGGAAATTGTACCCCAAGGATGGTGCGACACTATCACCAACTCGGCATTTTGCCACCCCCAGAGCGATCGCGTAGCAATTATCGCCTCTATACTCAGGAAAACGTGCAACAGTTGCGGCGGATTGTGGCACTAAAACAGCAAGGCTTTCAACTTTCCCACATTCGCGAACTCCTCAAAAGCGATGCTGCTACAGAAGTAAAAAATTTAACACATCAATTACAACAACAGTATCACTCGGTGATGCAGCAAATGGCGCGATTGCGGCAGACAGCGACAGCGCTAGAAGGATTAATCGGACGCGATCGCTCCTGTCAAAACTTGCAAGCAGAGGCGATCGCGCAGTTACGCTTGTTAGAAGTGGAAAGCCAAGACGGATTGGGACAGTTAGAACAACTGTGGGAAAATTGGGATGCAGCCACTCACGCTCACCCAGAAGAATTTCAGGAATCCTTGCAACAATTGCTACCCGATCTCTCCAATCGTTCGGAGATTGAGATCGATTTGCTGTCCAAACTGGTGCTTGCTTGCGGCGATGTCAGTTTGGTTAATTTTATCCGTGTGGGTAAAGGGGCGATCGCGGCGGCGCGTCATGCCCTCACTCAAGGCTGTGAGATTGTCGGCGATGTTGCCCCTGTGGTTGCGGCTTGCGATCGCACCCGTTTATCTCATTTAGGATGTCCGGTTACGACCTTAATCGCCGATCCTCACGTTAGCAGCGTTGTAGAAGCCGAGCAAGCCTTTTGGCATCAAAGCCAATGGCAAGAACAGCTACAACAGTTGCCACCAGGCTGTATTTTTGTTGTGGGATACGCCCCATCAGTGCTGATTGCTGCTTGTGATGCTATTGCCAAGGGACATTTTCAACCCGCTTTAATCATCGGGATGCCGATTGGTTTTAGCCATGCCCCAGCTGCCAAACGTCGCTTGATGCGTTCTGGTATTCCCTATATTACTGTCGAGGGAACAATGGGCGGCGGATTATTAGCGGCAGTAGCCTTAAATGCTTTAGTTGAATCGACAATTGAGAAACCGGATTGTCATTGTTATTTAGGGGAGTAGGGAGTGGTTAGTGGCTAGTGGCTGGTGGCTAGTGAAGAAAGGGTGTGGGGTGTAGTGTAG
>NZ_PYCI01000048.1:0-43291 GCF_003015105.1 Chroococcidiopsis sp. CCALA 051
GACAAGGAAGACAAGGGAGACAAGGAGGTTATTCTAGTCACCAGCCACTAGCCACTAGCCACTAGCCACTAGCCACTAGCCACTAGCCACTTGATAACTGAAAATGCCAGAAGTCCGGTTCGATAAGTACTATCGCTATGCAGATTTGACCGAGATTGTCCGCGCATATGCCCGAGAATTTCCGCAATTGTTACGCCTGCAAAGCATTGGTAAAAGCTACGAAGGCAGAGACATTTGGCTATTAACAGTTACCAATTTCGCGACGGGCGACGACACGGATAAGCCTGCTTTGTGGGTAGATGGTAACATTCACGCTACCGAACTCGCGCCTTCGAGTGCTTGCTTGTATTTACTGCAAACGTTGGTGACTGGCTACGGTACTCAACCTGAGATCGCCCGTTGCTTGGATACTCGCGTATTTTATATCTGTCCTCGCGTCAACCCTGATGGTGCTGAGTTGGCTTTGGCAAACAAACCAAAGTTTATTCGTTCTAGCACTCGTCCTTATCCTCACCAGGGAGAACGAGAAGATGGGCTAGTGATGACAGATATGGACGGAGATGGGCGAATTCTACAAATGAGAATACCAGATCCGAATGGTGCTTGGAAAGTTTGCCCAACTGAACCGCGTTTATTAATGCCACGGGAACCGACAGAAACGGGCGGACAATATTATCGCATCCTCCCAGAGGGAGAAATTGAAAACTACAACGGCATCCAGATTGACATTCCACCACCGAAAGAAGGACTCGACTTAAACCGCAATTTCCCTAGTGGATGGCGACAAGAACAAGAGCAAATGGGAGCTGGACCCTATCCTGCCTCAGAAGCAGAAGTGCGATCGCTAGTTGATTTTATTACGAGTCATCTCAATATTACAGGGGCGATCGCCTTTCATACTTTTAGTGGTGTTATCCTGCGCCCCTACAGCCATCAAAGCGACGACGAGTTACCTACTAAAGATTTGCGCGTTTATCAACGCATCGGCGATAAAGCCACAGAAATCACTCAATACCCTGCTGTCTCAGTCTTTCACGAATTTCGCTACGATCCCAAAGACTTTATTACAGGTGCATTTGACGATTGGGCTTACGAACATCAAGGGGTATTTGCCTGGACGGTAGAAATTTGGAGTCCGCAGCGTCAAGCCGGAATTAAAGAGTATAAATTCATCGACTGGTACAGGGAACACCCCTTTGAAGATGACTTAACCATGCTGCGTTGGAGCGATGAAGTTTTAGGTGGTAAGGGTTATATCGATTGGTATCCCTTCGAGCATCCTCAACTCGGTCAAGTCGAACTAGGAGGCTGGGATGCAATGTATGCCTGGTCAAATCCTCCCCCTCAGTTTTTGGAAAAAGAGCTTGCGCGTTTTCCCGAGTGGTTGGTATGGCACTTATTAATCTCACCTCAGTTGGAAATCTATGAGGCGAGTATCAGTCACTTAGGCGGTTCTAACTACCGCATCCGCTTTGCCGTTCAAAATACAGGTTGGCTACCTACCTACGTTACCGAAAGAGCAATGGATAAAAAACTGGTACGGGGTTGTCTATGTGAAATCGAGCTACCAGAAGGGGCAAAATTGGTAACGGGTAAATTGCGAGAAGATGTAGGACAACTCGAAGGACGCGCCTACAAACCCTCTGCACCCCTGAGAAGACAAGCCGATCCGACAAGCGATCGCGCTTTAGTTGAATGGGTAGTATACGCGCCTGACGATGGTACGGTATTCAAATTAACTGCTCGTCACGATCGCGCCGGAGTCGTCAACTGTCAGTTATCAGTGACCAGTGACCAGTGACCAACCAACTACCAATTACCAACTACCGATAACTCTCCCATATTCTGTTCTTAAAGTCATGACGGTATGCTCCGATTATTCCTATCTTGCAGCGTAGGATTAAGACTTTCATAGAGGATAAGAAATATGGGGTTGAGGGTTCCGCTTAGTTTCAGTCTAGCTTCGCTCAAACGTTTTATCCCGATTGCGATTGTGACTTTCGGATTAACTTTTATATTGCACTTTTTTGCTGCAACTCCAGCTGTTAGTAAACCTCATCCCAAGATTGTTCTGATTTCCCTAGATGGTGCAACACCACCGTTGCTCGATCGCTACTTCGCAACTGGTGTATTAGATAAACGTGAGGGATTGGGACTGTTACAAAGTCAAGGACTTGTTGCAACACAAAATCAAACCATTACTCCATCTCTAACTGCACCAGCTCATATTGCGATCGGGACTGGTTCCACAGCTGCTCGTAACAATATTAACGCTAATAGCTTTCACCTCGTCGTCAGTCCTTTCAAACAAAATATCAGCGGTTTTGCGGCTCCAATTGGCGGCTACTCGGTGGGAATTGATGGACCCCTAGACGACCATACCCAAACTGCTGAATCTCTTTGGATTGCGCTGCGAAACAATGGTAAGAAAGTCGTTGCAGCTACCTTTCCTGGTGCTGATGGACTCGATATCAAAATTCCTGGTTTAACTGACAGCCCGATCGTGCAACCAGCTAGCGATCGCACGGTTGATTATACTGTACCATTTGGCGCATTTGGTGGCGTGGGAGCTAGGGGCTTTAGTTTCACAGCGGCAGATTTTAGCGATGCTCCAAGCGAGATTATTCAGCAACTCACAACCGCAGGCAGATCGTCTTTTAGCCCTGTCAAAGTAACGACTCTCGAAACCATCCCCGCAAGCGGTTCGGGTAGCTTGACGGGTGGCGGCGGTTCCTATAATCTGCAAGCAATTGCGATTGACACCAGCAACGATAAAGCAGTAAATTACGATACTTTGGTTGTTTTTGATACTAGTCAAGGTATCCAGCCTAGATCGTCTCAACCCCCTGCTACTGGTTCCGCCTACCTTAAAGCCAGCGATCGCACTTCTAGCTTATTTTATTTTGAAGGCAGTACAAATAAAGTCGGTACGAGTTTCTACGTCACTCAACTCGCCCCCGACCTTTCCCAGGTGCGGTTAGCGCGTTATTCTGCTAACTATATTCCTCGCAACCAAGCAGTTTTGGCGGATGTGGACGATGCAAATAACAATGTTGGATTTTGGGTTCCTCAGCCTGACTTCCGCATCCCCGAACGAATCAGTCCAGGCTTTGATGATTTTCCCGATTTAGAACTAGAAGCAATTTATCAAGATCAAGTCCGTACTTTTGTAGATTACCAAACACGGATTGCTTTACGGGCGATCGCCCAAAATCCCGATGCAGATCTCGTACTCACATATATCGAACAACCCGATGGTTCGGGACACCAATTTCTAATTACCGATCCTCGTCAAGCGACTGATTTTCGCGATCCAAACTCAATTGCCAATAACCAAGACCGAGAAAAAATTGAGCGATATCAAAAGTATCTGCGATCGGCTTATCGAGCAGCAAATACAGCCGTGCAGCAAATTATTGAGGCGGTTGGGACAAATAAGCGCGGTAGACCGAATAGTAATATTATCGTAGTTTCCGACCACGGTTTTGCCCCGTTCCACACCGCAGTTAGCCTCAACAACTACCTCAGCAGCTTGGGATTTGATAATACAAAAGTACGAGCAATTACCTCGGGTCCAGCGGTGAACATTTACATCAATTTGCAGGGACGAGAACCGGATGGCACTGTGAGCAAAGCAGAATATGTCACGCTGCAACAACAGTTGGTTAATGCTTTAGCCAAATTTACCGATACTAATCCAAACTATACTGCGGGAAGCAAATCTGTAGCGATCTTCGATAAGATCTACGCTCGTCCCATACCCAACGATCCGAGCGATCGCAACTTTGGCTTAGATACAAGTGAGTTTATCGGTCAAGACAGCGGAGATGTTTTTGCAATTATGCGACTGGGGTACAATTTTGACGGCACTCAAACCCCAGTGGTACAACGTTTGGGCGATTCGGCTTCAGAGACTCCATTGCTATCAGTCCCCAACTTCTACGGCGCTCATGGCTACGATCCAGAATTACCAGAGATGAGCGCAATTTTTTATGCTGCTGGACCAGATATTGGTACTGGGACAATTAAGCGAGTGCGTAATATCGATATTGCTCCTACGATCCTGCGAATTTTGGGCGTGCAACCCGCGCCCACTGTGGAAGGCGATCCGGTCAATCTAGGTCGGGCGTAAAGTCTTACGCAGATCCCCCAACTGGGTTAAAAAGTGGCATTTATTTCCCCCCTTTTGAAGGGGGGCTAGGGGGGATCTCTCTTGTCGCAGTCAAACAATAAAATGACATTCGTTAGCAATTCCGTTCGCTCCAGACTTGGCAAAACATTAAGAATATCTTAAGAATAAAAATAAATTCCCGAAATATGCTGCTATGCTTATTCGCTAATTATTCAGCAGTAGATCGTTCTGGGATTTAATCTTGGATAGAATTCTGTCAATTTGAATACAAAAACTAGCTGAATTACGACCTAACAGAGGAAAGCCAATGCAAGATAGCGTTTCCCTAGTGGATGGCAGATTTATCGGTTACGTATTTGCCAATTGCATATTTCTCGATCGCTCGCAGCTAATTTACTTATATTCGCAAAATTCACTCAAAACTTAAAAATCATAAGTAAGTGTGATGTATCGATTTACCTAAGTGCGATCGCAACTTTAACGACAGTTAACCACAGTTTAGATCGCTAAAATTCTGAATGTTTTTGCCGTTTACTTAATCCATGAGGAGTTTTTATGTCTAGACGTATGTGCTGGTTATCTCAAGCCCAAGAGGGAGAAAAAATCTTACACTTACAACTCTCGCCCGACGAGCCTTGGAAGCCATATACTACTTTTCGCCAATTCGCCGTACCAGACTATCCTATTCCAGGTGGTTCTAAGGGTTGGGCAACCTACCAAAAGTTATTAAAAGCAGGTTGGACTTTAGTGCATAGCTCCCGCGCTCAAGAATTTACCCTTAAGGATACCAGTGTCGTCAAAAACTCATAACTCCTAAAAGAATTTTGTCAGAGGAGTTAGGAGCCATTCTACCTTCTGTCTCCTGTCTCCTTTCGTAAAACTACACGTTAAACCGGAACAGCATCACGTCCCCTTCCTTGACGATGTATTCTTTTCCTTCACTACGGACTAAGCCTTTCTCTTTGGCTCCATTCATCGAGCCATTGGTTACTAGGTCGTCGTAAGCTACCGTTTCAGCGCGAATAAAACCGCGCTCAAAATCAGAGTGAATGACTCCAGCAGCTTGCGGTGCTACCATTCCTGCGGTAATTGTCCAAGCGCGAGTTTCTTTTGGACCTGTAGTAAAGTAGGTACGCAAACCGAGTAATTCATAGGTAGCGCGAATTAAAGATTTTAACCCGCCTTCTTCTACCCCTAATGTGGCAAGAAATTCGGCTCGTTCTTCTTCTGGGATCTCGACTAATTCCGATTCCACTTGTGCTGAAACTATAACCACCTGTGCTTTATCAGAGGCTGCAAATTGTCTGACTTGTTCCACCCATTGGTTTCCAGTTGACAGATCGTCCTCCGATACATTTGCGGCATAAATGACTGGTTTAGCTGTAAGCAATCCCAACCCTTTAATTAAAACAGCTTCTTCATCAGTTAGACTAACTTGACGCGCTGGTTTACCTAGATTGAGAGCTTCTGTCAATTTATCTAACACAGTTAATTCTAGCTGAGCTTCTTTGCTGGTTCGAGCTAGCTTGCGGGCGCGATCGCTTCTACGTTCGATTTGAGCTAAATCTGCTAAACCCAGTTCTAAATTAATCACCTCGATATCTCGTACCGGATCGACAGAACCAGCGACGTGAATGATATCGTCATTCTCAAAACAACGCACGACATGGACGATGGCATCAACTTCGCGGATGTGGGACAGAAATTGATTGCCTAGTCCTTCTCCCTGACTTGCACCTTCGACCAAACCCGCAATATCGACAAACTCAACCCGCGTAGGCACGATTTGCGCGGAGTTAGAAATTTCGGCAAGCACCTTTAATCGTTCGTCTGGTACGGCAACCACGCCCACATTTGGTTCAATTGTACAAAAAGGAAAATTAGCTGCTTCCGCTTTGGCATTGGCAACTAAAGCATTAAACAATGTAGATTTGCCGACATTAGGCAGTCCGACAATTCCGGCTCTGAGCATGGCTGTGTAACGATCGCTTATTCCTTTGTCAGGATAACAAAATCTCAGAGGGATATATGAAACTTAATTTCACAAAATTCACGGAGGTTTTTACTACAGGTGAATTCTATCCTGAGAAAACTATCTAGGTTAACGTTTGTGTTGCAGAATCAGACTTCTATTTTACTTATTGCTGCTAGCTTGTGCTTACCAGTTATTGGTGCGATCGCTCCAGCCGCCAGAGCCGATATCCGCGATTTTACGCTGCACAATGAAACCAGCGTCGATATTCAGGAACTACATATATCTAATTCTGGCGCTGACAAGTGGGGAGCAAATCTTTTGGATAAAGATATTCTACTTCCAGATGAATCGGCGGACATAGTTTTTGAAGACAACTCCACCTCATGCCTTTACGACATCCGTGCTATTACTGATGATGGTGAAATAGACAAGCGCCAAGTTAATCTTTGCGAAACTGTAGATTTCTCAGTCAAGGAATAGCATTTGCTGCTAGCTACACCGGTTCGGGAATTGGTTGTGGAATTGGTGCGGGGACAGGTTGAGGTATCGGTGCGGGTACGGGTTCTGGTGCTGGCGATGGAATTGGCTGCGGTACTGGACTCGGTACGGGTTCCGGTGCTGGTGAGGGAGTTGGTTCTGGAGTCGGTTGAGGTAGGGGACTTGGTGTCGGATCGGGAATTTGTGGGTCGGGAATATAAATCATAGATGGGTGAAAGTAAATACAATACTCATCTAAGCTAAAGAGCGATCGCCACTGCTGACATCTCCCGAAATGCTTACACCTAGATACTGAAAAAACTAGGCAACTCGATCGCATTAGTAGTAATAAAAGTTGCCTAGTTATTCATTTTTCCCTCAGATATTATTTAGATCTCCATTTTTGGGAAATCAGAGAGGCTATTCTCTATAAGTCGTGCTACCTACAGTGTGATTAGGGTCACGATATGCTGTGGGTTCTTTTCTCTTTCTTCCGGCTAGACCGAGCAAACCAGCTAAACCGAGTAAGCCAAGCCATCCCCAGTTGCTATCATCATCGCGATCGTCGACGTCATCGTCAACCACTGTAGGTTGAGTCGTTGTTGTTCCAGTGTCTGGGGTGGTAGTGGTTTGTGCGGATACAGGTAGTGCTGTCAAGCTGAAGGCGAGAACTCCAGCACTAATTATTTTAGGAAGAGCGGCAATTTTCATGGTCTAAGTTTCCTGGTTAAATTGTTATGTTGCCTACTAATCTATTCAGTGGCAATCTCAACTAAATCGCTCTTAAGCCAGAAAACTCATTTGTTGGTAGATCTAGCTAGAGAAATAGAAAAAAATATTTCTCTTAACCAAATTTAACTTTTCATTTGTAGTTAAATTAACTTCTGATTAGTAGTTTTTCATTGCCCTTTGTATCTCTCTTTGGTCTTGACGACGCTTTAAATCCTCCCGCTTGTCGTGGAGTTTTTTACCTTTAGCTAGTCCAATGCTAATTTTGACTAAGCCGCGTTTGAGATACAGTTTTAGCGGTACTAATGTCAAACCCTGTTGTTCTACCTTACCGATCAGCTTGCGAATTTCCTGCCGATGCAGTAGTAGTTTACGAGTGCGGCGAGGGTCGTGATTAAAATACTGACTGCTGCTAGTATAGGGTGAGATATGAACGTTAATTAGCCATGCTTCTCCGTTGCGAATTAGAGCGTAGCCATCTTGCAGGTTGACTTTACCTGCACGGATTGACTTGACTTCCGTACCCATGAGTTGCAGTCCTGCCTCATAGGTTTCGAGGATATCGTACAAAAAGCGGGCTTTGCGATTGTCACTCAATACCTTATAACCGTCGTTGTCGCTCATTGAAGTTTTCTTGCAGTATTCTCGTGCTGCTCTAAAGTACTAAAGTAAGGGGAAAATAAATTGTCTGCTATTTGCTAAAAGATTTACATCTACCTTGCTAAAAGTTAAGGTATGCTGGCTATTGCGAACTTATCACGTTTCTCGCTATCTTGCCATGTTAAATCGTTACTATTGAAATTAAGAATACATCTCATTTTCTTAATGTAAAGACACGGAAGACAGAATTATTCTCACAAATGAACTATTAGAGTCGAATAAGGATGCTTTGTTTAAACTCTCTCCATAAATTATTTGAGGGACTTGAACCGTCAGATCCACTCCTAAAAGTTCTGCCTCCTATTTCCTACTGTAGCGATCGCGATGACAATTTTCTATCAAGAGTTGGAATTACTTGCATGGATGAGTTTCGGTAGGATAAATAAATCCTTGGTTAATACTGTCAAAGTAGAGCCAGAAACTGCAAAATCTTTACTCAGCGTAGTAACTCCATATTATTCATGCCTCTGACTATTCTTGTTGTTGATGACGATCCTGGGACTCGTCTGGCTATCAGTGATTATCTTGAGATGGCTGGTTACTCAGTCATTACGGCTGCTGATGGGCAACAAGGCTTGGATATGGTCGAGACTTATCGCCCTCATTTGATGGTGACAGATATTGTGATGCCGCGCATGAATGGCTATCAATTGGTACGGAGTGTCAGACAACACCCTTCATTTCGACTGCTGCCAGTCATTTTTTTAACAGAACGTAACAAAACTGAAGAGCGAATTCAAGGCTATCAGTCGGGAGCAGATCTTTACCTACCTAAACCGTTTGAGTTACAAGAACTAGGAGCGGCAATCCGCAATTTGTTGGAGCGATCGCAAATGATCCAATCAGAGTATCGCCTATCCCAGGAAGAAGGTTTGCGTCCCCAGACAACCGCAACGGCGATCGTCGAAAAACTTGATTTTCCCTTCCACCTCACCCAACGGGAACAGGAGGTGTTAGTCATGCTCACTCACGGTCTTTCCAACGCTCAAATTGGCAGCCAGCTTCACCTTAGTCCCCGCACGGTAGAAAAATACGTCAGCAATCTCCTGCGCAAAACAGAAACCAACAACCGAGCCGAACTCGTCGGTTATGCCATGAAGCATCGGTTGGTTGAATAGTCATTTGTCATTTGTGAGTGGCTAGTGTCTGGCGGCTGGTGACTAGATTCTTTTCTAGCCACCAGCCACTACTCACTACTCACTTTCTTCAATTTCCTGTTTAACGCGATCGAGCAGTCCGTTACAGGCATCAAGTAGGAGGTCAATTACCTGGTTAAAACCCTCTGCACCACCGTAGTAGGGGTCAGGCACTTCTTTTATGGTATGCGCGGTACAAAAGTCACACATTAAATGCACTTTATCGCGGTATTTGCCACTGAAATCTAGCGCCAGAATATCGTAGTAATTTTCTCGATCCATTGCCAAAATCAAATCGAATTCCGCCAAATCCGATTTTTGCAACTGGCGAGCTTTACCGCATAACTGAATTCCTAGCCGATTAGCTGCTGCAAATGTCATGCGACGGTCTGGCGGACTGCCAACATGATAGCCACCCGTACCAGCAGAATCGCAAACAACGCGATCGCTCAACTGATGGCGATCGAGCAGATGGTTCATAATATTTTCTGCCGCTGGAGAACGGCAGATATTTCCCAGGCAGACAAAAAGTAACTTATACATACAAATAATTTTTGACAATTGCTTTTTGTCTATCATTTGTCATTTGCCATCAGCCATTGGTTGTATACAAATGACGAATGACGAATGACGAATGACGAATTTACATTCCTGGCAATTCCAAACCACTAGTTAACTCTTCCATCCGCTCTCGCATGGTAGCAGTAGATTTGTTGTACGCATCTTTCATCGCTGCCAGCACTAAATCGGAAAGGACATCTGCGCCTTCTTGCAGTGCTTCTGGAGCCACTTCTACCCGTCGAGGTTCTTGGTTTCCACTGAGAGACACTTTGACCATACCTCCACCAGCTTCCCCCTGAATTTCCATCATCTCCAATTCTTCTTGGAGCTTTTTCGCGCCTTCTTGTACCTGCTGCGCTTTTTTGAAGGCATCTGCGAGTTCCTTCATTTTGCCCAGACCGAAGCCAAATCCTTTTCCTTGTCCTTGTGTCATATGCTAGTCGAGTCGATTTAATCGAAGTTCCATTAAATTATAGATGCGCCGAGAATCGATAAAGGGCAAAGGTGAAGTTGTGATACGTAATTTGTAATTAGGGAGTCGGGAGCGGCACTTAGTAGAGACGTTACATGTAACGTCTCTACTAAGTATCGATCACTGATATAGCCTTTTTCAATTCGATGAAATACAAGATCTGTAGGGGCGCACAGCTGTGCGCCCCTACGAATGTATCGCATCATAACGAGAATCGCTATAACTGACAGCTGGTCACTAATATTAAAATTCTCCAATTGTTTTCACTTCTGGCTCTAGCAGTAGTGACCAACGTTCTTCTACATGATGCTGGACGTAACGAATTAGCTGCCATATATCGTGAGCTTTTGCACCACCACAGTTGAGAATAAAGTTAGCATGGCGCTGTGCGACTTGAGCTGCACCAATTTGATAGCCCTTCAAGCCTGACTGTTCGATCAACCAGCCAGCGGTGTAGGGTAGGGGGTTACGGAACACGCTACCACAGCTAGGTAGATGATAGGGTTGAGTACGCCGCCTTTGCTCTAGGTGTTCGGTGGTGGTTGCTAGCACTTGTTGTGGATCTGCGCCTGGTTGCAGCTGGAAGATCGCTTGAGTGACCAGACGCTGGCTGCCTTGCAAAATTGAGGTGCGATAGCTGTAACTTAGTTGGTCTGGAGTAAGGGTTTCTAGCTGCCCAGAGGGAGACAAAACTTGAGCGCTGACTAAAATATCGGCAATGCAGCTTTTGTGCGCTCCTGCATTCATCACCACAGCACCGCCGACACTACCAGGAATTCCAACAGCCCACTCCAGCCCTTGCCAGCCTAATTCTGCCACTTGCCAAGCTACGCGAGGTAAAGGTTCTCCAGCCGCCACGGTCAATTGACCGGTTCCCAGATCGAAGCGGCTGTAGCGCAAATGACGAGTGCCAATGACCAAACCAGGCAGACCGCGATCGCTAACTAATAAATTAGAACCTGCTCCAATTAGTGTCACGGCTAATCCTTCTGAGCGCGACCACTCCAAACTAGCTTGCAATTCTGCTAGATTTTGAGGTGCTACATACCATTGGGCTGGTCCTCCAACCCGAAAGGATGTGAGACTAGCTAGTGGGACTTGAGATTTAATCGCGCATTTTGTTCCAGGCAAGTATATTATCTGGCGATCGCCAGCAGTTTCTGGAATCGGAATTGGATTGGGGTGTTGGGAGGAGTTCATAGTGAGTGATGCGTGGTGTGTGGTTTGTGGTGCGTAGCTAGTGGCGATTGAGAGCTGGATTCTTTTCTAGTCACCAGCCACTAGTCACGCTTTCACCGATAACTGATAACTAATAACTGTCAGCCTTTAGCCTTGATTCTTTCAATTGCATTGGGAATAATTTGATTCAAGTTCCCTGCACCTAAAAATAAAGCTGTGTCTCCAGAACGCAAATTATCTCCCAAAAACTCCTCGACAGCAGCAAGTGTAGGTAAATACGTGACTTGAGGATGATGGTTTGCAACCAGTGCTGCTAGTCTTTCGCCGTCAATCTGCCCTGAATTGGACTCGCCTGCGCTATAGATATCCGTGAGAACGACGGCATCGGCATGACTAAAAGATTTAGCAAAGTCTGACAAAAAAGTCAGAGTACGGCTGTAGCGGTGAGGCTGAAAGATCGCCACGACTCTAGTTTGGGGTTTAGCTTGCAACTTCGCAGCCGCCAGGGTTGCCTGGAGTTCGCTGGGGTGGTGCGCGTAGTCGTCGATGAATTGGATGTCATTAACAACACCACGCAGTTCAAATCTACGCCTAGCGCCTTCAAAGGTGGTTAGACTATCGGCGATCGCCGCAAATTCTACTCCCAACAGCCGACCGACAGCGATCGTGGCTAAGGCATTACTGAGATTGTGTTGTCCTAGCAATGGCAAACGCA
The DNA here is from genome assembly GCF_003015105.1 of Chroococcidiopsis sp. CCALA 051. Classification (NCBI taxonomy): domain Bacteria; kingdom Bacillati; phylum Cyanobacteriota; class Cyanophyceae; order Chroococcidiopsidales; family Chroococcidiopsidaceae; genus Chroococcidiopsis; species Chroococcidiopsis sp. CCALA 051. The sequence goes on from NZ_PYCI01000048.1 coordinate 12,037, forward strand.
ACTGCCCTAACTCTTTGCCTCGCTCCCATACCGTGGCGATCGTGCCATCAGCACCGTAAACTACATTGGATACCGTGTAGTCTGCTGCCATCTCTGGATTGAGGCTGTAGCTAATTGTCGGTTGCAGGCGATCGCGGACTGTTTGGCAATCTATACAACCTACGACATGCTGGCACTGTTGCGCAAAAGTTTGAAAAGTCTTGACTACCTGCTCTAGAGACTTGTAGTGGTCGGGATGGTCGAGTTCGATGTTAGTAACTACGCCAATTTGACAAGCCAATTTGACTAAAGAACCATCCGATTCATCTGCTTCTGCTACTAAATACTGACTGTTACCGAGCCTCGCGTTACCCTCCCATGCTTTTACCTCTCCACCAACGATGATGGTAGGGTCGAGACCAGCTTTGAGTAGCATATACCCGATCGCGCTGCTGGTGGTTGTTTTACCGTGAGTCCCCGCTACGGCAATGCTATAACGCTCTTGAATCAGTGCTGCCAACAAATCGGAACGATGAAAGATCGGACAACCTAAATCTAGCGCTGCTTGATACTCTAAATTACCTGCATGAATTGCCGTCGAACAGATGACTTGTGGTAAGTCGGCAATTTTGCTGTTAGCGATCGCTTGACTTGCTGAGCGTCTCGTTGGCTTTACAAGTACAGGCGCACTATTACCGCTCACCGCTAAGGCTTGGGGGCTGGCATCGGTCTGAGAGCGAAAAAACTCCAGATTGGATGCATCTTGGCGACTAAAAATATGCGCTCCTAAAGCTGCTAATTTCTCGGTGATATGACTCTCTCGGATATCGGAGCCAGAAACAGGTAAACGACGCTTAGCTAAGATATAAGCAAGAGCAGACATCCCAATACCACCAATACCGACGAAATGGAATGGTTTACCGCTTAAATCGACATAATTAGTCATTTTTACTCCTCACACCTCACCCCAAAGTCCAGTATACAAATGTCACGCGATATCATATCAGGAAATAAATTTTACGGATGGCTCGACTGTTTAAGTTTTTTATATCTGACATCAATTCGCTCTGTCCTCCCCAGGCGATGTTTATTTACAGGAATTTACGTACTTAGCTAATAGAGTTTAATTTTTATTTTGAGAAAGTATTTTATTTGGCAGAGATTTTAGTTTTTTTTCTGAAAAAAAGCACCCAAATGCTGAATGTCATTGGGTGCAGTATAACTAAGTACTGATTAAAACTGACTAAAGCGCGATCGCAAATTATCAGACCAGGTGGTGACGAAAAGAATACACTCTTTACGACTTCTGATTCACTAGTACGGGCGCACAGCCGTGCGCTCCTATCGACTCCCCGATTGCTTAAAAGAAAGCTGGTTGATGGCGAATCAAGTTGAAAAACTCTTCGCGGGTTTTTTGCTCGTCCTGGAATACTCCAAGCATGGCACTCGTAACAGTCCAAGAGCCAGGTTTTTGCACCCCACGCATCACCATACACATATGAGTTGCTTCCATGACCACTGCTACGCCTTGAGGTTCTAAAATTTCCTGTACTGCTTCAGCAATTTGGCGCGTCAGTCGTTCTTGTACTTGCAAACGGCGGGAGTACATCTCGACAATTCGAGCTAGCTTGCTCAGACCCACAACTTTTTGATTGGGAATATAGGCGAGGTGAGCTTTACCCATAAAGGGCAGCATATGATGCTCGCACAAGCTGAAGAAGTTGATATCGCGCACGAGTACCATTTCGTTGTGTCCTTCATCGAAAATGGCTCCGTTGACGAGTTCTTCTAAAGATTGACTGTAGCCACTAGTGAGAAACCGCATGGCTTCTGCAACACGCTTAGGAGTTTTCAACAACCCTTCTCGCTCTGGATCTTCGCCTACACCGATCAAGAGGGCGCGTACAGCCTCCATCATCGACTCGTGGGCTTCTGCTTCAGTAGGAGTCTGTAAGTTTGGTTTTTGACCGTTGTGGGTGTTGCGGTCTGGTCGGGATTGAATCGCCTCCACCAGATCGGAATTCAAAGGCGATGATTGAAAGCGATTGGTAGAACCATTAGAACCGTTAGAAGCAGCAATAGTCATGGTGTATGTCTCAGATAAAGTTTAACAATGGTTATTGGTCATTAGTCATTGGTCATTAGCCATGAGTTAGCAGTAAGTGGAAAGTTAACCAGTGACAACGGGTAGACTGTCCAACTTGGAGAATCTAAAACTACAAGCCTATATTTCTAATTGCTTGTGGATATCGTAGACGCTTCGATAGCATTCACTTACAAATGACAAATGACTTATAGAGCGCCACCACCGGGCATGAGAGTTAATTCGGCGATCGCGGCTGGTGTTGGTAACAAGGCTGTATGTACGATTGACTGAGCGACAATTTCTGGTGTCAGCATGGCATTACGGTCAAAGTTATGCTGAACTGTTTCGCTGTCCCAAAGTTCTGTATTCACAGCACCAGGACAGATGGTGGTGACGCGAATACCGCGAGCGCTTTCCTCTGCTGCTAGGGTCTTGGATAGGGCAATCAAACCAGCTTTGCTGACGGAATAAGCTCCCCAGTTGGGGAAGGGAGATTGTCCGGCGATGGAAGCAACGTTAATAATTGTACCGGAGCCGCGCTGGTGCATTGTGGGTAAAACTGCCAAGATGCACCCAAACACGCTAGTTAGGTTTAAATCTATCACTTTTTGCCAGTCAGGTAGAGGCGTAGCACTCAAAGCCCCCGTGTAGCCCATACCCGCACTATTGACCAAAATATCTATAGCTCCACAATCGGCAGCGATCGCAGCCATCTTCTCTGGCACGACATGAACTTGGGCAAGATCCAGGGCGTAAGTTTTTGCTTCTACGCCTGTCTGCCTTGCTGCACTTGCAACTGCCTCTAACTTGTCTAGCGAACGACCAACTAGAGCTAAGTTTACTCCCGTCTTTGCAAAGGCGAGGGCTGTTGCTTTACCAATCCCACTACTAGCACCCGTAATTAGGGCGCGTTTTCCCGTTGTCAATGTCATAAACTCCAACTTAATCGCACCACAAATTGCATGGCTGTTGTACTCATGTCAATCTCTTACCCCTGATAGATGCAATTACCTCTAGATTCAACTTATACTTTACCTGCAAGAATTGTTGTCTCGAACGTTCGGGCAGATGATTAATTCTTTATTCATGTTGGCTATAGCCATTCAATCGCGGATTTATTATGTAAATCTCTAGTAGAGTTGAATAGAACATAGAGATTACCGATCGCTTGGCGATCGCGAGCCGTTCCGGTAGACATTGCTGCTACCTATTGTCCACTTTGCTTTGTTTTGCCTAGCATGAGACAAAAATGAGAGGTTGTAAAAAATCTTTACACCCCTCGTTGATTATATCACCATCTTTTCCGTCTTCATCTTCTGACAAAACTTAGGAGTCAAATTCGGTAAAAACACCAATCTGACGGAATTTTTGATACCGCAGTTGACGGCGCTGTTGGCTAGTAAGTTGAGTTAATTCTTCTAAATGTTGTAGCAAAGCTTGCTTGAGAGCGATCGCGGCTTTGAGAGGGTCGGAGTGAGCGCCGCCGATTGGCTCTGGTAAGATTTGGTCAACAATACCTAAATTTTGTAAATCGATTGCTGTCATTTTTAATGCCATAGCAGCTTGAGCGGCTTTACTTGCATCTCGCCAAACAATTGCAGCACAAGCCTCGGGGGTGATGACAGTATAAACTGCGTGTTCAAACATGAGCAGGCGTTCGCCGACACCAATACCCAAAGCACCACCAGAAAAAGCTTCACCAATTGCGGTACAAATAATCGGTACGTCGAGGCTAAACATTTCGCGTAAATTATAGGCGATCGCTTCCCCAATTCCTTGTTCTTCAGCTGCGACTGTGGGTAAAGCCCCTGGAGTATCAATAAAAGTTAAAATTGGCATTCCAAAGCGGTTGGCGTGTTCCATCAACCGCATAGCTTTGCGATAGCCACCAGGGGAAGCCATCCCAAAATTACGGGCAATATTATCTTTCGTATCGCGTCCTTTCTGATTGCCTAAGATGACGACTGGTCGCCCTGCAAGGCGCGCAACGCCACCAACTATAGCAGAATCATCGCTTCCACGGCGATCGCCGTGTAACTCCATCCATTCGTCGCTAATAGCTTGAATGTAATCCAAGGTGCTGGGACGACGGGGATGCCTTGCTAATTGTAATTTTTGCGACGGCGATAAACTATTAAAAATCTCCTGGCGCAATTGGCGGGCGCGGGCTTCTAGTCGGCGAATCTCTTCCGACACGTCAACGCCATTTTCTGTTGCTAGCTCTCGAATTTGGTCGATGCGCGACTCCAAATCAACTAGTGGCTTTTCAAAATCTAACAGTAGAGTTTTGCGTTCGGTTGTTGCCATCTCGGAAGTGAGTAGTGAGTAGCGAGGGGTGGGGAGTGGTAAGTCAGTTGTCAGTTATCAGTTATCGGTGACCAGTTAGTTTTGACTTCTGACTTCTGTTTTCTGACTCCTCAGTTTTAACTTTTGACTTTTAACTTTTGACTTACTCTTCAATCCCTTAAACTGGTGAATTCTCAAACAGTAGAGGGCGAAAGCCGTGTTTGCGAGACATTTGACCAATTTGATCCATCTTTGCCACAGTAATTTGGTTGCGTCCCCAAGAAAAGTTAGTGTAGACCTTTTCAAATTCCAGTAGCATTGATTCAGCAAAGCAGGCAAACAACTGACGAGCTGGTACATCCATGAAGTTAACAATCTTCATAATTTTCCAGTCGATATCCAAAGAGTGTTCGACAATGCCACCGTTGAGAATATAAACCCCTGGATGTTGAATTTTTGTTGCCAGATTTTTAGGATAACCACCATCAATCATCAAACAGGGTTGTTTTAACATCTGGGCATCGATTTCAATTCCCTTGGGCATACTTGCCACCCAGACGACGATATCTGCTTGCGGTAGGGCAGTTTCCAAATCTAAGATTTTACCTCGTCCTAACTCTGCCTGTAATGCTTGTAGGCGCTCTTGATTGCGGGCAATTAGTAATAAATCTGCTACGTCGGTACGAGCATTTAACCAGCGACAAACTGCACTACCGATGTCACCGCTAGCACCGCAAACGGCAACAGTAGCTCGATTGAGGTCAATACCCAACTGCTTTGCTGCTTGCTCCACCTGCTGACAGATAATGTACGCAGTATGAGTGTTCCCCGTCGTGAACTGCTCGAATTTCAGTTGTACGTTACGGACTTGTTTGATCTGCTGCAAGTTAAAGTTTTCAAAAATAATCGAAGAAAAGCCGCCCAAAGCTGTAATGTCAATCCCATGCTTTTGAGCGTGCGCCATTGCGTTGATGATTTTTCGCGTTGCAGCTTTAATCCGTCGCGTAGCAAGCATTTCTGGCAGAAAGCAAGATTCGACATACTTGCCCTCGATTTGCTGTCCAGTGACGCTAGTAACTTTGATATCATCGACTATCTGTGGTGGTGCGCTGCACCAGAAATCAAGTCCTTGATCGGCATATTCGGGGTAGCCTAATTCTTGTGCTACCGATTGTGCGTGTTCCAGACTGTTTAAGTGACCGATTAGACCAAACATGTATTACGGATGTCAAACTGGTAGCTCTGACAAAGCAGAGCGGGTGGATGAGAATTTTTGTATCTTTAATCTTAAAAATACTACATAAAGTCAGTTACCAGTTACCAGTTATCAGTTACCAGTTACCAGTTATTAGTTATCAGCTACCCAGATTTCTTTGTTACGGTCACTGATCGCTGTTCGCTGGTCACTGGTCACTGGTCACTGGTCACTGTTTCAAGCAGCTTGTAGTCCGTAGGCGGATAGACGCATGATGTCACGGGTGGAGAAGCCAATATTGGCAAGGGTTTCACCGTATTGGATCATGAAGTCTTCCACCAAAGCATCTTTTTCCATGCCTAAAACCCGAGCATCATCCTCGACTTTATTCAGCATTTGCCAGACAATCGGGAGATTTTGGCGATTGGCTGCTTCTAGTTCGGCTTTGGACTGTTCGAAGTTGTCTTTCAGCCAAACTTCGCCGAAATTGAGGTGAGTATACTCGTCTTTGACCACGCCCTCGGTAATTTTACGGGCGAAGTCATCGGCACAGGGAATGTAGATGTTGTAAGCCGCGATCGCAAAACACTCAATAATCAGCGATTGGATTAACAAGCACGTCACGACTTGTCCTGCTGCTGCTGCTTGTTGAAAGTTTTGATGCAGCCCAGAAAAGAACTCGCGAGCAAATTGCATATCCGGTGTAACTTGGAGATTGCGCCCGCAGGCTTCAAACCCTTTTTTGTGGCGGTTCTCCATTTTGGATAGGCGAATCAGCTCATCCTTGAAGTCCGGTAGCATTTCAGCCAAACGAATATAGTTTTCGTAGGCTTCTTGTTCTCCTTCGATCACGATCGCGTTAATGCGACTGTATGCGTCCTTATAGGTTTCGCTGTGGAAATCGATTTCGGAGGTGGCAGCAACTTGCTGCATAGTCGTTCACTCCTATTGGCGTAAATCAGCTTTGTCGATTGCGGTTGACTCTTTAGCTCTATGCATCAGCGTCAACAATAATTAAAATTAAACCTAACAAATCCCAAGGGGATCTGTTATCTATTGCAGCAAAATAGAGTCCATTTGGGAGAATATCACCTCTAGGTATAAAAGCATAGAGGAAAGCGAACAATTCATGCTTCAGAAAGATGTGAATGCCAAACATAAGAATTTCTCTATACCATCCCTTAGTTTTATAGTGCTGATACTGGGAGCGGTAATTGTCTTGCTCCCATTGGGAGTTGTCTTCCTCACATCCTTTGCACCGTCTGGCTCAACACCCGATTTGTTAACGCGATCGGGATGGACTTTGGTTAACTACCAACAAGCATGGCAGCGAGCAAATTTCTTGCTAGCATTTGCTAATTCCACGCTGGTAGCTTTAGCCGTGACTGGAATTCAAATCGTGACTTCAGCTTTAGCGGGTTATGCCTTAGCAAGATTGAAATTCCGAGGACGACAAGCATTACTGCTGGTTGTTTTGGCAACTTTGGTCATTCCATTTCAGTTATTAGTTATTCCTATCTTTCTCGTCCTCAAATGGGGACATTTAATTAATACCTATGGAGCTTTAATTCTACCTACAGCTGTAAATGGTTTTGGAATTTTCTTACTCAGGCAGTATTTTCAAACTATTCCCATAGAGTTAGAAGAAGCAGCAGCGATCGATGGGGCGAACCGCCTGCAAATCTTATGGCGGGTAATGTTGCCTTTATCTCGTCCGGCTTTGGTAACATTATTTTTGTTTACATTTATCGGTGAGTGGAACGATTTATTTAAACCGCTTGTCTTCACAACGCGCCCAGAATTGCGGACGGTTCAATTAGCACTAGCTGAGTTTCAAGAACAATTTACTAATAACTGGTCTTTAATGATGGCAGCAGTGGCGATCGCCACCTTGCCAGTCATATTAATATTTCTCATCGGACAGAAACAATTTATTCAAGGAATCGCAACGACGGGAATCAAAAATTGATGTAGAGATGTTACATGTAACATCTCTACAAAAAATTACTCCTCGGTGATTTGCAAGCGAATCGTGCGTTCGTTATCTCCCCCTAAACTAACTTCCATCACTTCGCCACCGAGGGGTTCGAGACAACTCAAAAGCGATCGCAAGTGGGGAGTACTCGCCCCCGTATCTACATACAGGCGATCGGCTAAACTACCAATCCGCTTCCAAGTACCGTAAAGTTTAGCTATGGTTTGTTCTAACTGCGATGCCTGATTTACCAAGTCAGCCGCGACGTTAATACAGCCGACTCGAATTGCTTCCTGAATCGCCCGTTCTAAGTCTACATCGTCATTGTTTAGGGCTTGGACGGTCGTAGCAGCATTAATATATTTGGACAGGTACTTTGCTTCCGTTGTCACTTCTTTAATTGTGTCTACGTCAGGATTTGCTGCAATTTCCCGCTGTAACTCTTTTTGGTGAGACTCTGGTAATTTTTCCATTTCTTTCACCAGAGGCGCAAGATAGCGGGGCGGAAGCGCGTTTTCTGAAGCTTTCACTTTAACGGGTTCGGGGAGGAGTTCGGACGACATCGCCATCCACTCATCTGATAGCTGACGCACTTCACGACGGGTAATGCGATCGCCTCGTTTCGCTGCATCGGTGACTAATTGTTGAATTTCTGGTTCCGCTTTTGCAGTTTCGATAAACGCTCGTTTACTAAAGCATCTTACGGCATTGGGGTCTAAATGCCCTTGTTCTACTAGCGTATCGGCGCTGTTAGCTAACTCGATTAAGGAGTATGCTTGACTTTTACTAATTTCCCGCGCCTTCAGCCAGTTGAGAAAACCACTCCCACGGGCATCTCCTTGTTTTTTCTCGCGATCGCGCACCGCCCTTAAAATTCTGCCCCGCCAGATTTCTGTCTGTAGATCGAAGCGATCGCAAACTAGCCAAGCATTGTCTAGCTGCTGCTGAAAATCATGTTCCGAAATTTCTTCGTCTTCAGGATCGGGCAGTTCAAAATTTAGATCGATTGACTCTGCTAAGACAGCAGCTAAGTCGTCAGTAGAATCGGAGGATTGCAGCATGAGAAGGCGAACGATCTGGTCACAGACCGTTTATTATTGCACGACCAGCCGAGCATGAATAGCTCGTATTCCCCTTTCCTTTCATCTGCGTCGCGCTAACTGTTGAAAGGCAAATCGGGACGACGAAACCAGTTTCGATCGACCCATTCAGCTTTGAACTTGCCTCTCGTCAACTTTTCTACCAAATTCGGGGTATGGGAACCTGGCAAAATATTAACCCCCATTCTACTTTTTGCTTTGTAAGCGGGTATAATCGATAACATTATTAATATGGTAGCGATTGCTACTTGTTGTTTTTTAATCATAAAATTTGACAATATTCATTACTTTATTAAATTTAAGTATACAGTAGGATTGTGTTTATTAAGTATAAATAAAAACTATTAAATGAATTTTTTACTTAGATGCCAGACAGCATCTATAAGAGGAAACACCTATAGAGACGATGAAGCCTCACATAGAGTTCCTTCAATTGGAATCTATCCAATTCCAGAAAACGATCTATGTTGCCTATCCTCATAGCAATTCTCGATTGTATGGATGACATTTGTAGGGGCGCGAGCGAGAAAGCGCCCCTACCAGACGTGTATTGCATCCAATTGAAAACCGCTATCAGAAGATATTTGGAACTCGATAGTTAAGTTGTTGAGGCACGATCGCCGACCTTGTTTTACAACGAACTCTACCAACTAGGCGATGTGCCTAGAGCCAAGATTAGAGAGAATCGAAACCAGGAATTTAGAAAATTGCGATCGCAGCTACTTAACCTACATTAGTAAGCGATCGCGCTAAAACATCGAGCCGAAAAATAGTATGCTTCGATCTGGTAGCTGCCACCGTCACCTAGACTAAAGGCAGCACGTTCACTTGACTGTTATAGGAGGATAGGCTATTGACCGATCGTAACAACCCATCCTCGACCCTGCAAAACTTCTCCCGTAGAGAATTACGCAACCTTGTACGTACTCAACTGCTAGCCCTACTGGAACAGGGAGACTTACAGGGAGCTAAAGCCATTTTGGTTCCGGTACAGCCTGCTGATATCGCCGAAGCCATTGAAGGCTTACCCGAACCAATGCAAGTCCTTGCCTTTCGCTTGCTTTCTAAAGGCGAGGCGATCGAAGTTTACGAATATCTCGACCATAGCGTACAAGAAGCACTCGTTCAAGAATTCAAGCGCCAAGACGTGATCGATATCGTGGATAAAATGTCGCCAGACGATCGCGCCCGCTTATTCGACGAACTCCCCGCTAAAATTGTCAATCGCTTGCTAGAACAACTCAGCCCTTCCGAACGGCAAGCCACCGCTTTACTATTAGGCTACGAAACGGGAACAGCAGGGCGGATCATGACCCCAGAGTTAATCTCTCTGAAAGAGGGAATGACCGTCACGCAAGCCCTGGAACGCATTCGCTATTTAGCTAAAAATACAGAAACTATTTACTACCTTTACGTCACCGATGCAGCGAGAAGGCTGACGGGAACCTTATCTTTACGTGATTTAGTCACTGCCGATCCGCAAGAAACGATTGGCGAAATTATGACCCGCGATGCTATCTGCGTGCATACAGATACCGATCAAGAAGAAGTAGCTAGATTAATTCAGCGTTACGACTTTCTCGCTGTCCCAGTCGTCGATCGCGAACAGCGACTTGTAGGCATCGTTACTGTAGATGACGTAATTGATATTATTCAACAGGAAACTACCGAGGATATCTACGCTTTAGGTGGAGGGGTGCAATCTGGGGGCGATGGCTATTTTCAAAGTAATTTGTTTTCCGTTGCCCGTAAGAGAGTCGTCTGGTTATTTGTTTTACTAATTACAAATACCGTGACAGGGACGATTATTAAAGCTGAAGAAGAGATTTTACAAAAAGTCGTGACACTGGCAGCATTTATCCCACTACTAACGGGGACTGGTGGTAACGTAGGGGCGCAGTCTTCAACTGTGGTAATTCGCGGGATGAATACCGATGAGATTAGGGCGTTAGGACCAGCACAAGTCATTGTCAGAGAAGCACTGGCTGGATTGTTACTCGGTTCTATGTTGGGAACGATCGCTACTATTTGGGCTTTTTTCCTACAAGGAAACTTATCGGTAGCGATCGCCGTGGGAGTTAGTCTTGTCGCAATTTCTGTTTTGGCTTCTGTTTCCGGTTCTGCACTACCATTTTTATTTCGCTTACTAGGCTTAGATCCAGCTTTGATGTCAGCGCCGTTTATCACAACCGCAGTTGACGTATTAGGAGTTTTGATTTATTTCAACTTGGCAAGAGTCATTTTACGGGTCTAAAATTCCCAGTTTCTAACCCCCGCTCACAGTTCCGAAGCACTATCGGGTGCAACAATTTCCCCTTTACCCATTTGAAGAATCATCTCGTCATCGGTAATGAGTTCGCTCAGTTCCTTCACTTGTAAATTCATGCTTTCGCAGGCTTGCTTGAGCGCTTGTGAAAAACCATTTAAATCTTCACCAAAACCGCACTGACGGGCAGCAGTTTCAATTCCCTGCTTAGCGTTTGCTCTCGCACAGTCAACTAATTCAGTACCTTGCAGTGGTGTAGGTGATGCCATATTGTAATTACTACTGTCTCGGTATTTTTTGTTAAAGTAGCAAATCTGTGGATATAGCTGCATCTTTCCTAAGTCAGTTGTTAGTTGTTAGGGAGCAGGGAGCAGGGAGCAGAGAGCAGGGAGAGAAGATGAATTTCTAACTTTTGACTTCTGACTTCCGACTTCTCCTATTGCCAATACTTCACCGCAGCGTAGGCAAGGGTGACGACACCAGTAACGATCGCGGCTTCGTTAACTTCAAATTGAGGATGGTGCAGGGGATAGTTCGTGCGATCTTCGTATCCTACCCCCAAGCGGAACATAGCGCCAGGAGCGTGTTCGAGATAGCGTGAAAAGTCTTCCGCACCAAGGGACGGTTCGGTTAAAACTAAAACGCGATCGCTTCCCCAAGCCTCTTCTGCGGCTGTTTGTAAAATTTGGGATAGACCAATATTATTTTGCACCCCTGGTACTCCTGGGCGATAGCTCATTTCGTATTGCGCTCCGTAGGAGTGGCAAATATTCGCGACAATTTTTTCGATCCACCCAGGTAGATTAGTCCGGGTTTCGGGATGGAGCGATCGCACGCTGCCAAGTAATTTTACTTGGTCGGCAATGACGTTTGGCGCTCTACCACCTGTAATCTGTCCGATGCTCAATACCACTGGACGCAACGGATTTTGCGTGCGGCTGATGGCTTGTTGCAAGGTGGTAATGACTTGCGCGGCGATCCAAATAGCATCGATCGCTTCGTGGGGTCGCGCCCCATGCCCCGATTCACCGATAATAGTAATTTCTAACTCGTCTGCTGCTGCTGTTAGCGCCCCATAGCGGATACCTACCTTTCCGGCGGGAATGGAAGGGAAGACGTGTACGGATAGAATTGCCGAGACATTTTCCATCACCCCGTCAGCAATCATCCAACTGGCTCCTTGAGCAGTTTCTTCTGCTGGCTGGAACAACAGCCGCACGTTACCTGGTAACTGGGATGCTAGTTCGGAAAGAACCATAGCAGTTCCAAGTCCTACGGTGGTGTGGACATCGTGTCCGCAGGCGTGCATCACACCTGTCGCTCTGGAAGTAAATTCTAATCCCGTGCGTTCGTTGATGGGTAGTGCATCCATGTCGGTACGAATTGCCAATAAGCGGCGATCGCTACCATGTCCCTGCACTTCTCCTAATACACCAGTTTTCCCAACCGCCTCTTTTACATGAACTCCACTAGACGAAAGGACACCAGCAACATAAGCAGATGTGTGATACTCTTGACCGCTTAATTCTGGATGACTGTGGAGATGGCGGCGAATTTCAATTAAACGCGGCGCTAACTTTAGGGCTATGTCTTTTATTTGGGTAAGCATTGACTATTTATATATATAATCAACTTTCCCCCATCATAAATAAGATAAGACGAGCAGTTCGTGACTACTTGAGCAGATATATACAGATTCAACAGTCAAATTGTGTCTGAGAGGAAATATTATGTGACGATCTGCTGACATGCCTTGACGTTTGGCGATCGCACTTTGATTTATCGATCGAGAGATGAATAGGTTTACTGCACGCCTGGGCAGTAGTACTGTGTAGCTAGTTTATTGACGATTTCCGAATTGACCTCATCTGCTTTTGCTTCATGCTCTTCCGATTGAGCTTCTTGAATTTCCTCTAGGGTAATTCCGGCTTCTAAGTCGTTACAAACACCTTTTGCGGCTGCGATATTAGCTTCTGGAGATTGCTGAATATTAGCGATCAAGTTATCGCGTACGTCAGCGTGTGTCATGGCTTGCTGTTTATAAGCTTCAATAAATGCTTTGTCTAGAGCTGCGATTGTCGATTTTGTAGCTTTTGCAGCACATAGGGATTGAGATAAGTCCAGCACGTCCCCCGCATCAGTCGTAACGAAGCAGAGGTAGTCTGGTTCGGAGGCAAAAGCTTGAAATTGGAAACCAGAAACTAGAGCAATAGCAGCAGCAGCGATGGTTGCATTGAGGCGGAAGTTCATAACGTTACCAAGATAGATTTCTATATTTGTTATGCCCAACCTTGGTGACGATCTAACAGAATTATAAAAAAAATCTTAAATTTTTTCGTATTTTTTTAAGATTAATCCAAACCTTGACTCAGACTAGGTTTCTGAAACTGAATATTTTCTAAAAAGATCCTTAAGAGAATTCAGCACTGGCTGCATCTGGGTTTTAGCAACAAAGGGCAAGTTCGGCAATCTTTTCTACCTTGAGATAGAAACATGCTAGATACAGAGAATGTACGGTATCGTATCTCATTTCAGATTTAATTTAGCTTTAGAGTCTGTTTTGCCATACCGGATTGATAGGTAAAGCTACTGGACTTTAGCGGCGATCGCTAAATCTACATAAACTTTATATGTACATCAACTTAGAAGCCGATCTATATCGGCACAAGATAGCGCAAGATAGCAAATTATGCCTCATTTCCTAAATCGAGAAGCACAGGTAGGGACACACAGCTATATGCCCCTCACATATTGTGATATCAGTAGGTTACGCTTCATCCTCAGCGGAGACTTCGATTTCATCTTCCTTGTAGTCTGGCTCTAGATTGGCGGGGCGATCTTGATTGAGCCGATTAATCAGCGACAGCACTCTTGTTCCTCTTTCAATCGAACGATCTTCGTGAAATACAACTTCTGGAGTGCGGCGGAGACGGATTCTTTGCCCTAACTCTCGGCGAACGTACCCTGTGGCTGACTTTAAGCCTGCCATAGTTTGCTCTCTAGCATCGTCTGAACCATATATTGATACGTAGATCTTGGCGTGTTGTAGATCGCCGGATACGTCTACATCGGTAACACTAACCATACCTACACCGACTCGATCGTCTTTGATGCCATTTAATAGCATCTGACTTACCTCGCGTTTGATTAATTCAGCAACGCGATCCACGCGGCGACTTGTAGCCATAACAATAACCCTTCCTCATACTTGAATCAAATCAGTAGAGCCAACCAATGGTTCTACCCAACTTTTCTAGTCTATTAGCTATTGCAAGAAGGCAGCAGGCAAAAGATTATAATACTGATTCCATTTGCTCGATCGGTTGGCGATCGGCTATACGCTTATTCTCGCGTTACTTCGCTATTTTATTAGGACGGGCTTAAGCCCAACATAGCGCGGAGGGTAAATAGGACGAACAAAGATAACCCAACAAACATACCGACGATCGCGATCGCGGTTGTGGGACGCTTGAATAGGGGAGTCAATGGAGATATGGCGTTTAAGAAAATCCCCAAGACGATTGTTACAAAGTAGCGGGGGTAGCGAGAGACGTTTTCCCAGAAGCCATCAAACATTTGATTTATAAGCCTTGTCTAGCTGTTAAATTTTTTTCATGTGAATTACGTTTATTCTATAGCAATTTGTTATTGGTCATTCGTGAGTGGCTGGTGGCTGGTAGCTAGTGGCTTGGCTCAATTCTTGTCACCAGCCACGCTTTCACTAGCCACCGATCGCTTTGTACAGAGATTACATGTAACGTCTCTAGACTGATAACTGATAACTGTTCACTACTCAATTCTTTGAATGCTACGTCAGTCACTCCAGTTAAGCCTTCCGCGTCCGTTTTTAAAATGGGCGGGTGGTAAAAGCCAGTTGATTTCTCAATATATTCCTTACTTTCCTCAAAAATTTGCTACGTACTACGAGCCATTTTTGGGAGGAGGGGCAGTCTTTTTTTACTTGTATGGAGTGGCTAGAAACGATAAACCGACAAAAAAGTTTCCAGCAGTACTGACAGATATTAATCCTGAATTGGTCAATGTGTATTGTTGCGTGCGCGATCGCGTTGAGGAATTAATCGAGTTGTTGGCACGGCATCAAGAACAGCACGAGCGCGATTATTATTATCGGGTGCGATCGCAGTTCACAGGAACGCCTGTGGAAATGGCAGCGCGATTAATTTATCTGAATAAAACTTGTTTTAACGGTTTATACCGTGAAAACTCTAAAGGAGAGTTTAATGTCCCAATGGGAAAATATAAAAATCCTACTATTTGTAATGCAGAGTTATTGCGTTTAGTTTCAGTCTCTCTTCAATCTGTAGTCATAGAGGTTAGACCTTTTGATGCTATTTTAGATTTTGCTAAAACGCCAGAGGATTTTGTTTATTTCGATCCACCCTACCATCCCTTGAGCGATACTAGTAACTTTACAGGTTATAGTCGTTACTCTTTTAACGAAAAAGATCAGATTAGATTGAGAGATACATTTGCAGAATTAGCTCGACGTGGGGTTAAGGTCATGTTATCTAATTCCGATTGTTCTTTCATTCAAGAATTGTATCAAGATTTTAAAATTCACAAAGTTTTAGCAGCCAGAGCTATTAATTCTAAAGCTGAGAGAAGAGGAAAAATTAATGAGTTATTGGTAACTTCATATTAAAGATGATTGTTAGCCCAAGCAATAAAACTAGAGAGTGTATGAACTGCTAATAAATTACTATTTATAGTAACTTGTGCGTTTAGCCAAGCAATTGCTCCTGGTTTCATTCCTCCACCATCAATTAACACAACGGCTGGCGCAGGATAGCAAGTTAGCACATTTAGGTTGACGTAAGGTAGTTTTTCATCAACTGAGCCACCAGATTGCTGCCATTTACACTCAATTATTAGACCGGAGGGAATTGTAGTAGAACCAATTATATAAAAGTCTACATAAATATCAGTACCATATATTCCTTGTCCTATGTAAACCTGTCTTGCATATCTTTTAGATAGATTAGTTGAGCTGAGCAGGCTTTGCAAGAGTTTTTTTCTCTGTAATTTCTTATCTACTTGAACGTATCCGTGTGTTAATAAAGTTGCTTCAACATTTTTTTCTAACACATTACCTGATTTATTTGCTCTACCACCTTGTGTCATTTTTATCCTGAATCTAGATTTGTAAGTCTTCTACAATTTATGATTCCCATGTAAAAGCTCTAATTATCAAACTGAGTCTAACTACAAAAATATAAAGACACAACGCAACTACTAGAAATTACGGAATCTCAGCTTTTTCTTGAACAATCCTTCTCAAGATAGAGGAATAGCATGAAAGAGATCCCTTCTGGGGATAGAGTGACTCGTTTGATTTCAGGGATTATGCTGATTTTGTCTAAACTTAAGTATCAAATAAAACATTAGATAACTTGAAAGGAGTTTTATTGAAATCATGTCTAATCTAAACCCAGGCAATAGCTATAACCGTGAAGTGCGTCAAGAGTCTTATCAAGATGCTAACGGTAACACCCATGTTAATGTGACAAAGACAACTGAATCTAATGATTCTTATCAGCATGGCTACGTACACGGTCGAGTTGCAGAGCGCAGCACTCAAGAGAGAGCATCAACTGTAAGAGATAATGAAAATGCAGCGAGAGGTTTGCTTTTGGGAATTCTGCTGACAACAATTGCAGCTTTGAGTGCGGGAGTCATTTGGTATTTGAATCAATCTCCTCAAGCATCTACATCGACACCACAACCTGTTCTCGTTCCTGTACCTAGCGACAAACCAAACACAGAATCTTCTACGGTCGATCGCAGTTCGGAAAAACAAACAATTATTGAGAGAATTAAGGAAGTACCAGTTCCAGTTCTGCAACCCCCAGCATCTACTCCACAGCAGAACGAAAATATGACAACTCCCGCTCCTACACAGCCTGAAACTGAAGCTGAAACAACTCAACCCCAACAGAATAACAGTGCTACTACCGAATCTCAAACACCATCTGCTGAGGGTACGTTAGGTCAAGATACAACTACAAGCGAAAGTTCTTCTCAGTAGACAATAGTAAGGTGGGCAATGCCCACCCCATGGTTAAATTTTTTCAAAATGTTCGACTACTGGAAATGGATCGTAAAAGTGGTGTAATAGTTTTTTCCATTGTTGATATTCAGGAGACTTTCTAAATTCAACTGTATGAGCTTCTAAAGTCTTCCACTTAACAAGTAATAAATATTTTCCTTTAATTTCTATACATTTATGTAATTCGTGGGATGAATACCCATTCATAGCCGAAATAATTCTGGAAGCCTGTTTGAAAGTTGCTTCAAAATCGCTTTCCATTCCCAACTTGACATTCAGCATTACTGCCTCAAGAATCATAAAATCCCTCCCAGGAAACTAGCTAATAATACAGTTTTTGTACTAAACAGCATATATGTAAATACTTATAAACTAAGTCAAGAGGAGGTAAGAATGCGGCTGATTGCAGGGTGTCAAATTACATATGAAGTCAACGCGCCAACTCCACTCATTTTCATGCTTAGACCTCGCAGTGGATTGGGACAATGGGTGATGCGAGAGGAATACATCATCGAACCCAGCGCACAAGTTATAGAGTATACCGATAGTTATGGTAATTTGTGTCAGCGGATGGTAGCGCCTCCAGGTTCATTTCAGGTACAAACTACAGCTGAAGTAGACACCGCAGATAAAATTGATACTCAACCAGGCGCGCCGTATGTGTTGGTACAGGATTTACCGGAAAGTACGCTGCAATTTCTGTTACCCAGTCGCTATTGTCAAGCAGATTGCTTGGGAGATCTAGCAAATGAGATTGCTGGCAATGCTGCACCTGGATACGATCAAGTAGAGGCGATTCGCAGTTGGATTCAGCAAAATATAGAATATCGCTACGGTACGAGCGATGCTTCTACTTCTGCTGTGGATACAGCCGAGCAAAAAGTAGGGGTCTGTCGCGATTTTACCCATTTGGGTATCGCCTTAAGCCGCAGTTTGAATATTCCGGCGCGGATGGTAGTAGGATATCTTTACGAGTTAGATCCGATGGATCTGCACGCATGGTTTGAAGCGTTTGTAGGTGGACGTTGGTATACGTTTGATGCTACCCAAAAAGAACCAAGGGGTAATAGAATTGCGATCGCCTACGGACGAGATGCGGCTGATGTTGCCTTAGTTACCCAATTTGGTGCAGTACAATTGAAGAATATGAAAGTTTGGGTAGATAAAGCTAATACCTAAAACCCTACTCCCCACTCCCTAAGCTCATGGAATGGAAAGAAATTGCTGGGAACTGGGTTTTAGTTCCCCACAAGCAAATCGGGATCGTGCATTTTTTAGGCGGTGCGTTTGTCGCCACTGCACCTCAATTGACGTATCGCTGGCTCTTAGAACAACTCGCTGAGGAAAATTACGTTGTCGTTGCTACGCCGTTTGTCAACACTCTAGATCATACCGCGATCGCCCGCTCGGTACTGAATGGGTTTGAAAATGCGATCGGACAACTTTACGCTAAATCCCTCCTGCGCAGCCGCTATTTACCAATTTACGGCGTGGGGCATAGTATGGGGTGTAAACTCCATCTATTGATTGGCAGTCTGTTTAATGTCGAACGCGCTGGTAATATCCTCATTTCTTTCAATAATTATGCGGCGCGAGATGCTATCCCCTTGGTACAGCAGTTGAATTTTAATCCGGGCTTCTCTGTCGAGTTTACCCCTTCTCCTCTGGAAACCAATACTCTGTTGCAAACTCGTTACGAGGTTCGCCGCAACTTAGCGATCAAGTTTACCAATGACACGATCGATCAGTCTGAAGCTTTGGTGAAGTTGCTGCATCAACGCTTTCCTGGGATGGTAACATTAAAAACCCTCAGCGGTACTCATACCACGCCTTTAAGTCAAGACCTACAATGGCAAACTGGTTCTAACTTTACACCTCTCGATGCAGTAGGACAGTGGTTTAAGCAAGAGTTTTCTCGCGATTTAAGACAGCTAAGACAAACAATCGTACAGTGGCTTAATCCCGTTTCTATGTTGTGATAGCGATCGAGCGTGTAGAAATACTATAGATTCGATCGCGCCTCTGTTGCATACATATAAAGTCAGTTAAATTCAGCTTTTTTAACCACGTATAAAATTATTGTCTATACTTAATTGTGTTTCCACCTAGCGACAGAGGAATTAAAGTTATGCAGTTCTTAACTTATTAACATATAAGCAAATTGCTCCTACATTACAGCAGTATTTATCTCTAAACCAGCGCACAGATATGCAAATTTTACTTACGCCACCATAATAGTAATTTTATAAGTTGGCATAACTCTAGTCATATATACCTGACATACAGAGTTAAAAATGTTGTGAATTGATATATTACCTAAGCTCGATCGCACAAGATTTGTAGCTATAGAATTGTACTCTACAATACGAATTTAAGCTGAATCAGAGCTTCGCAACTCACACGAACCGAGTTGACTTGTCAGCATATCAATTTTAAGTTTCAAGTACATTATTGCTGATATAGCAATCCTATTTGATTCATGAACGTGGAGTAGGCTTCTAGCCTGCCGCAGGCTAGAAGCCTACTTTACAAATCATTTAGAACTGCTATAGATACATTCTTTAACATCGCTGGGTTTCTGATATTAGCGATTTAGAAGTATAGCCATTTTAACCAGGTATAAGGAGATGGATTGTGAGCCAATTTGATAGTATTGGACAGCTTTTTCCGCCTAAGACAAAAGGTTTTTCTGAGCAGCTCAAGAAAATATTTAATAATGGAAAACAACTGCTACCAAAGAGTTTTAAGCAATCTGCCAAGCAAGCATTAAAACCTTTATTTATGCTCAAAACAAGAGTAGAGCTACTACAGGTAGGCGTGCAGCCTTTAGCAGAAAACTGGTGTGAGAGAGGAGATAGCGCTCATCGCGTTTATTTAGATTGGTATTTACAAAAATTCACGGCAGATATTAAAGGTCATTGCCTAGAATTTCAAGACGATACTTATACATCTCGTTTTAGGGATCGGATTACCAAGCTAGATGTTTTAAACAAGGATTCTATTCCAAATGCAACTATTGTTGCCGATTTAACTCAACCAAACGATCTACCTAGTAATACTTATGACTGTATCATTTGTACGTATGTCTTACACATAATTGCAGAACCAGAAAAAATCGTTTCAGAAATGCATCGTATTTTGAAGCCAGGGGGTGTATTACTGATTGCCGTACCGAATATTACAATCAATTATCCTGCCTATCCCGAATACTGGCGCTTTACAGCTCGCGGTTTGCACTACATCTTAGCTAAATCTTTTCTTGCCGAACAGATCGACATACAAACTTATGGAAATTCTCTTGTAGCTGCTGGAGAACTCCGAGGCATGGTAGCTTATGATTTTGCTAAGGCGAAATTGGAATATAACGATCCGCGTTTCCCACTGATTGTATGTGGGAGGGCAGTCAAATCAGAGCAATAATATAGAGAGCGGATACGATCGCCACAAGTAAGATTACCACTCTATCAGTTGGCGATCGCGGAAAAAGCTGCTCGTAGGTCCATCATCCGCTAAAGTTGCCAGCCACACAATTGGTTAGAATAATTTTAATATTTTGTTTTGCTAATTGACGGCAAGTTTCTAAACCCAAACCGCGATTTGCTCCCGTCACGATCGCAACTTTTTTAACTTCGCTCATGTTTTTCTATCCTATAAAGTTTCAAAAATATCTTAAAAAGATATTAGACTTCTGGCTAGATAAATTTTATTCATTTATTCAGAAATTCCTAAGATCGCACAAGGAAGACTTGGATCTAGTTGCCGAATCACTAGACTATTTTGAGAACGACAACCTAACAGCAGTATGTCTGCTGTTTCAGTCTCTACAATATTTTTGAGTTCCGTAGCTAAAGAACCAAATCGTAGATGAGCCACAAACGTACCTTTCCATGCTTCAGCTAAACATCGCGCTCGCCATAAAATTTCGTCTGCTTGTGCTAACAAAATTGTTTTAGATTTGGTTGCGAGTGCCTGAGTTCCAGAGAGAGTGGCGACAGGTGTAGATTTCTTTTGTCCCCGACGAAAAGCTTTTGAGGAACTGGAGCTATAAATTTTGGTCAGTAACTCTATTTGTACTTCATCTAAGACATAAACAACGTGAATTGTGACTTGGTTTTGAGTCGCCAAGCGAGTTTGATGAGCAATTAATAAAGCTAGATCTAACGCTGCTTGGCTGTCAGGAGAACCGTCATAACCGACAACTAAATTTAGCGATCGCTCGGATGTATTATTCTGAGTTTGATATCCAGTTGGCATCCGCAAAATCAAGTTGTGTACGTCTTGACTACCTAGAGCATTTTGCAGCCGCGCCAGAATGGGTTTGAGGTTCACAGTTTTTCCTTTGGGTGAGTGGAGGGAGACAAAATTCAAAATTCAAAATTCACGCATTCAAAATTGGGACAAGGGGGACAAGGGAGAATCTAGATAGATATACATTCTTCTAGCTTCTGACTCCTGACTTCTGACAACTTATTCGTCTTGGGTGAAATAGCGATCGAGAAAATCTAAGGCGCGATCGCGCAATTCCACGTATTCTGTTGAATGTCGCATGGCATGGCGATCGCGTGGGTGAGGAAAGGGAACGTCGATGATTTCACCAATTTTAGCGTTGGGACCATTTGTCATCAAAACAATGCGATCGGACATATAAATTGCCTCTTCTACGTCATGAGTAATCATCATCACCGCCTGTCGCTGATGTTCCCAAATATCTAAGACTTGTCTTTGTAATTTTCCGCGAGTGAGAGCATCTAGCGCTCCGAAAGGTTCGTCCATTAGTAGCATTTTTGGACGAGTTGCTAAAGCTCGTGCAATTCCTACTCGCTGTTTCATCCCTCCCGATATTTCATCAGGATACTTATCTGCTGCCGCTGTTAAATTCACCATTGCTAAGTGTTCGTTTACAATGCTAATTTTTTCGGCACGGCTAGCATTTTTTATCACTTCATCTACTGCGAGCCTAACATTTTCCCGTACTGTTAACCACGGCAAAAGGGAATATTGTTGAAACACCATCATTCTTTCTGCGCCTGGTTTGCGGATTTCTTTACCTTCCAGCCTTACCGATCCGGCAGTAGCTTTTTCTAACCCAGCCACAATTTTTAGTAGAGTTGATTTACCGCAGCCAGAGTGACCGATAATAGAAATATACTCATCTTCCGCTATAGTCAGATCGATGCCATCTAGCACGACGAATTCACTGCCATTAGGATTGCGATAAGATTTGACGAGGTTTTTAATTTCTAGGAAGTTGCGAGAATTATAGTCAAGCTCGTTTTGGTTAGGATAAAAACTTGTGGATTTGGTCATAAGATTAGAGAGTCGGGAGTCGGGAGTCGGAAAAATACCAATTACCTATTACCCATTACCAGACAAAAAGAAAGATTTTGGGCGATTTGCTCTAATTTCAAAACTGTAGAGATATCCCACTGGATCGCTAGGATCGAAAGCTTTTTTGTCAATAAAAGCTGTGGCTGGTTCTACCTTGTAATCTTCTTTCGGACATTCAATTCCCATTTCGGCGACGATTTCGCGGTATATGTCAGTTCTCCAGGCTTTTCGGGCTACAGCCTCGGCATTTTTCGGAACTTCTGGGATTTGTCCCCACCGTACCGATTGAGTCATTAACCACAAACTTTGAGACTGCCATAAAAAGGTGGAATGGTCGTTTGGGATTGTGGCAAGGTGAGCGGGATAATCGAAAAAGACTGTTGTTTCCGGTGCTTTGACAAGCCGTTTTTTGCCATCGAAACCACCATAGTTGTACTCTCCAACGATCGCAGCGCGGGTCAATTTCGGCTTAGCCGCAGTAAAGGAACGTTGTGAAATCACTTTAGCAACTTCTTCCCGATTTTCTGGTTTGCTGCAATACTGACAGGCTTCAACCATTGCCTTAACTAGCGATCGATATGTTTTTGGGTAGTTAGTAATAAAGCTTTCCATTACCCCCAGCAATCGATCTGGATGTCCCTGCCACACTTCTTTACCTTGGGCAAAGGTAAAACCTACACCCTCATTTCCTGTAATGGCGCGAGTGTTCCAGGGTTCGGCAACCATATAAGCTTGCATCGCCCCAATCCGCACGTTCGTCACCATCTGGGGGGGAGGAATGATAATAATCCGAAATTCTTTGGTTGGATCGACACCCGCCGCCGCTGAGAGGTAGCGGACGAAATATTCATAAATAGCAGAACTCAACACGACTGCCCAGACTCGCTTCTCTGAAGCCAAGTTGTCAAAATAATTGCGAAAATCGCGTCCGAATTCTTCTAAGTTGCCGTTGTACTCCCGCCAAGGACGCAAACCTGCATCCCACATGGCGCGGTTCATGGTCATAGCGTTGCCGTGACGGTGAATTGTCATTGCCGCACATAGGGGGGCATGACGCGCGCCTTCTGCCCCTGTCCTGGCGTTGGTGACAGCACCACTGACAACGGGAGCAGCATCGGTACGTCCGAAGATGATGCCATCTCGCGAAGTTCCCCAGCTAGCTTCGCGGTTGAGTTTGACATTTAGTCCGTACTTGCGGAAAAATCCTTTCTGCCAAGCGATCGCAAATGGGGCGCAGTCGTTGACTGGTACGTAACCTACGGTCAAATTTGGTTTTTCTAAGGTTTTCGGATCGACTATTTGTTCGATCGCTGCGGCTTCTGCTGTAAGTCCTGTGGCGCTTCTGTCGCCGCTAATCGCGCAACCACCCAGCGACATTCCCGCCGCTGTCGCGCCTATTCCTGCTAAAAACTCGCGTCGCGTCCAGTTGTTCATGGTTATTTGTCATTGGTCATTGGTCATTTGCCAGACAAATAGTAGAGACGTTACATGTAACGTCTCTACATGCGCAAATTTATGCGGGGCGGCGGTGGATGACTAGAGATTCAATTTTGGCAACGGCGAAGTCTAACAGTAAGCCTGTTAAGCCAATTACCAATACTGCGAGGAAGACGGAACTAAGATTGAGGCGACTCCATTCATCCCAGACAAAAAAGCCAATCCCAACACCACCTGTGAGCATTTCTACAGCAACAATTACCAGCCAAGCGATACCTAAACTAATTCGCAAGCCTGTAAAAATATAAGGTAAACTAGCGGGCAAAATAATTTTAGTTATCTGTCTCCAACGTGGCATTTCTAAAACTCTAGCAACGTTGATATAGTCTTTCGATACGCTAGAAACACCCAAGGCTGTATTAATAATTGTGGGCCACAAAGAAGTAATAAAAATTACAAAAATTGCCGAAGGATCTGCCAAATTAAAAATCGCTAAGGCGATCGGCAACCACGCTAAAGGCGATACAGGTTTGAAGATTTGAATAATGGGATTGAGTGCCATCATTGCTGGCTTTGACATTCCAATCAAGAAGCCAACAGGAATTGCTACTGCTGCGCCTAAAGCAAATCCGATTAATACTCTTCGCAGACTTGCCAACAATAGCCAGCCAATGCCTAAATCGCCTGGACCGCTTTGGTAAAATGGATTGAGAATGTAGTCTAAATTCGCTACTAGTGCTTGTGGTGGAGTAGGCATTAATTCGGGATTGACAAGAGCGATCGCCCACCACAAAATAATGATGCCCAAGAAACCAGCGGCAGGTAACAGAACAGCATCCCTGATAACAATCGGTCTAACCCTTTTCCACGCAGCTTGTCCGGCTACTGCTAGAGTAGCAAGATTTAACTGAAATATCATATTGATACTCCTCAGAGTTAATCGCAGGTACGTAAAATCGAGCAGTACCAGATAGGAACACTGATGAGTTCAAAACATTAATGAAATAATGCTTACTCTTCAGTCTCCTCTCAATGCCTACGAAGTTAGCTGACGGGCTAGGGCTGAGAGATGCCCCTCTTAAATTAAGATAAGCCCCTTACAATTGGTTCCTCCGTTCTAGCTTCATCTATATACATGTGAAGGACTAGATTAGGCTGACTTACTCTAACTTTCCTAAGATATCATCGCTATTTCTCTACCGTCAATCATTCTGTAGATATATGTATTTATTTGGTAATTGGTGATTGGTAATTGGTAAGTGGTAAGGCAGCGAGCGGAGTTTTTGGGTAGCGATCGCAAATCGCAAATGACAAATGACCAATTAAATCAAAAACCGAATTGTAACGTATATAGCAGCAACTATTAATTGGACTGCCATTACGGGTAAACCATATTTGAGAAAGGTTTTAAATGAAATTCGCCGTCCGTGTTGTTCGGCAATTCCGGCAGCAACTATGTTAGAAGAGGCTCCAACTAAAGTTCCGTTTCCACCTAACGTTGCACCAAACATCATGGCATAAAACAGAGGTAATACTTCTGCTGGCAACTCTCCTGTAAAACTTTTTTCTAGAATTACTGGCGATGCCAAACCAATATTGACTACATACTGTTTGAGTAACGGAACCATTGCCACAACCAAAGGAATGTTTGGCACGACGCTTGAGACTATACCAACAAAAAAGAGTAACGCTAGCGAACCTAAAGCAATATTTTTTCCTAAAATTGCTGCTAGAACACCAGAAAGGCTAGTCACGACTCCAGTTTTCTCTAGTCCACCAATTAAGACAAAAATGGACATAAAAAATATTAACGTACTCCAATCGACATCTCGCAAAATATTATTAACTGTATCAATTTTGCTATGATGTGACAGTAACAATGCTAAAGCTGCACCTAATAAAGCTACCGCAGCAGGAGAAATTGGAATTGGTAACATTTCCCCAATAACAAAGAATGTTAAAACACCAGCAATCAAAACAATCCCTAATGTTAAAACTTGAGGATGATTAATTTTTGGATGGGGAAGATGTTCTAAATCTTCTAAATCTTTATGCCAAATTTTACGAAATAGAAATGGTAGCATTGCAACCACAGTAATAACTGCAATAACTCCACCTAAACTGAGGCGCGCGAGGTAATCAATAAAGCTGACGTTTACGGCATCTCCGACAATAAATGTAGCTGGATCTCCTACCAATGTTAGTAATCCGGCACTGTTGGCTACGAATACCATTAAGATGAGTAGTGGTACAAAGTTTACCCCTACTTCCTCTGCAATCGGAGGAATCAGCGGTGCTAGTAACATAACTGTTGTAGCATTGGGCAAAAAAGCGCAAATTGGAGTTGTAATTGCCACAATTCCCAGTAGCAAGCGCTTGCCTTGTCCTTTAGCTAAAATCACAATTTGGGTGGCTAAATAATCAAAAACTTTTGTAGGTTCAAAAGCTCGTACCAACACCATTACGCCAAAAAACAAAGCAATGGTAGAGTAGCTATTACCAATATATCCAATTGCTTCATTTAGCGTTAACACATTTGTAAAAACAAGAATTAATGCTCCTAAAAATGCCGCGATAGTCAAGTGTATCCATTCTGTCATCACGAAAAAGATGACACTAAGGAAAGTAATAGTGCTAGCGATCGCCTGCCAGTTTTCCATATTATTACTACTGGTTTGATTATTAATTATTCTAACCAAAGTTATAGAGCTTTACATCCATACAAAACTCTACTAATGCGCTTGATATTTATTGGTAGTTAGCTACATACGGCTAAGGTAATGAAGCGATCGCATCTGTTTGTGATTCCGCAACTATAGCAGTTCTATTTGATGCTTGAAATTCAAGCCTAGTAGAGTGAGCGTTGCGTGCCTGACAATTTTTCAAGGCGAATTGCTTTATTTTTACCAGTGATTTTTGTGGGATTTTCATCTGCTATTTTTCAGTCTCTTCAAGTGCAGGTACAACAGGCTTAACAGTACGAGCCTTGGAAGCTGAACCAAGCAGCACATTATTGATAATGTTGCTTATTTCAGTCTCCTCTCAACGCCTACGGAGTTAGCTGACGGGCTAGAACTGAGAGATGTTCTTCTTGTCAAGGATGAATTATGAAGATCTGAACTCGATACTCGTTCTTGCTAATTCATCTTTAAACCAGATAAGCCCCAGATTTTGGTTCCTCCGCTCCAGTTTTACTAAAGTCTTGAACTCCTCAACACAGACACCACTGGATTAGGCTAACTGTTTTCAAACTATTGAAGAGAAATTTAACATTCTTACTCAAATTCGTCAAATTATTCCGGGTAGCGTGCAATTTTTGCAGACAATTACAATAACATCAAGCCAAAATTTTCAGCAGGGGAATCGATCCACTATTAGTGTCGAAAAGCTTTTCAGCTATCTCTACGGGGCAGAAATGCGGACGAACCACTGGCGAAGTACCATAGCATTGCTTACCGAAGTATCGAACGATAGAGTGGTTCCACCATCTGGCAGGTTCCGATAAACTGAAGATTGCCATGCCTATCTCTATGCGTGCTTGAAGTGATGCAAGATTTCAGTCAACTGCTGCTCGATCGAAGCGATACGATTTTGAAGGACTGGATTGCTGCCATTCGTGCAGATGACCAAATTGAAACAGCTAACGAACTGCCGTACAAGTCTTTGCAAGACAGCATACCGCGCGTAATTCAAGCGATGGCAACAGTGCTTTCTCAATCACAAGATAGCGATTTGAAAACACTAGTAGAGGTGAGTTTAGAACACGGTGTCATTAGGGCAGAACAAGGATTTGAGGCTGGGGAAATTGCCCGAGAGTATCGAATTCTGCGTCATGTTATCTTCTCTACCATTGAGACAAGCTTGCAGACAAGCTCAGCGTTAGAGGTGATTCGTGCTTTTCGGTTAATTGATACTGTCATTGATGAAGCGATCGCCCGCTGCTTTAAAAGTTACACCGAACAACGATTGGCAGAACTACAACAGCTACAAAGTCAACTGACACTCAACAATCAGGAATTAACGCGGCTGGTGCGGGCAAATCGCGAAAACCTTTCTCATCTCGCCCACGAACTGAAAACCCCTTTGACTTCAATCATTGGCTATGCCGATTTATTTTTGCGCCTACAGCGGAAAGACAGAGTTGAGGTAAAAGATAGTTACACCAACATAGAACATATCGAACGGGTGCTAAGCGGTGGTAGGCATTTATTACACTTGATTAACGATGCTTTAGAAATCTCGCGATACGAAGCAGGGCAAATGCAACTCCAGCCTGCAATAGTCGAGATTCGCGAGCTAACAAGCGATCTTGTTGCTATGATGCAGCCTGCGGCACAAGCCAAGGAACTCAAATTGAGCCTCGATTTAGATTCAGCCCCAAAAGAAGTTGTCACGGATTCGTTACGATTGCAGCAAATTGTGACGAATCTGATTAGTAATGCGATTCGCTACACGCTAGATGGAAAGATTTCGGTGAAATGTTGGACGATCGATCGCGAACGATGGGCGATCGCAGTTGCCGATACAGGCGTGGGAATTGCGCCAGAAGCACAGCAGCGCGTGTTTGAACCCTATTTTCAAGCCGGAACGATCGCCACACCCAACAGCACGGGTTTGGGGCTGGCGATCGTTTCGCGCTTAGTCAAGCTGTTGCAGGGAAAGATTGAATTAGCCTCTGAGGTTGGAGTTGGTTCGACATTTACAGTGACTTTTCCGCTCAAAGTTAAAACAAAATAATATTCCGCGATCGGCTATTTGTAATTTATTATTTTTGACTGTTAAGCTAAAATCATCTTATTTTAATTATTCTTAATTAAGAAATATTAGACAATTGCTAAAACTTTCTATTGTTGAGCCAATTTTTCTCAGAATTTTCTAAATTAATAATTGCGATCGCTTAACAGAAATAGGCAAAAGTATTTATGCCGTTCTGAGTGTAACTACAGAAGAAATGAAGCTACATAGTTAAAGCGAACCGTTATTTAATTATGGGTGTAGCTATTAAAGTATGCTCTAATCGCTTAAGTATAGAGCATATTTTAATTGACTAGGTTGCTATAAAAAAGCATGAGGAACTCGAAAAATGAAACTTGACCGTCGTTATTTATCTTTTGGACTCGTCTTACTATTGCAAACAATCTGGCTGGCTCCAGCAGGCTCGGAACCACTAAAACTGCGAAACTCAGAACTAAAATTAGAGCGATCGCAAATGCTCATAGCGAAAAAGCTAACATTAGCGTCAGGAACTAAACTGCAATTAGAACTAGCTGAAGAACTTAGCTCAAAGACAGCACAAGAGGGAGATATTGTTGTTTACTATGCAGCAACAAATGTCCTCTCACCAACCAAAGAAATTTTGATTAAAAAAGGAGCGCGAGCGACTGGAAAAGTTACTGAAGCAAAACGCGCTCGCATGTTTGGTAAAAAAGGACAATTAAACTTTACTGTGGAAGAAATTGAAGCAGTGGATGGTACTAAAATTCCGTTGCGATCGACCGTGGAGAAAAATGGTAAAGGTCGGGGTGCAACTATGGTAGCTGTGGCAGCACTTGTCAGCGTATTTGGCGTATTTATTAAAGGCAAAAATATCACCGTAAAACCAGGCACGTTGGTAGAAGCCTATGTAGATTATGACACGGTAGTTGAGACAGCCAGTCGCGCGCTATAAAGAAGTAACAGTAGATTCGTGGGGTGCGTTGATAACGCACCCTACCAGCTATTGTATCCAACCCCAGCTTTTGCTTTGTCCTGTAAATAGAGTCGAGCGATCGCTGTTATTTTGAGCCAAGTTCAAACTCAGGTTATGAATAGCTTGTCGATCGGACTTGACTTCTAGCAGTTTCATAAATACATTAAACTCTTGCTGATAACTTGGTTTTTCTAAAATTCTCTGATATACAGTTCTTAATTCCTTTTCAATAATTTGTTGAGCCTTAGCATCATCTTTAATTGGCTCTAACTGTACTTGAATTGATTTAAGTTCCTTTCGCAATACTTGCGTTTCTTCAGAAACAGGTAATCGACTCAGCATATTAGATAGCTTAATTTGAGCCTGTTTCGTCAATGACTTGCTTTGAGTTTGTTGATATTGGACTTTAGGGAGATTAGCAGCGTTTGAGTTAGCTGAATTTGGAACTTCTGTTACGGGTGTAAACAGTGTCAAGCCAGAAAAGAAAACTCCACATACAATACACATAATATGATTTTTACCTATTAGATTAGCGGATTAAGTATATACGTACATAGTTTACCGAGCGAATTCATTTTGTAGGTAAAGAATGCGCAAAGACAGGCAAAAAAATATTAAAGATCAATTAATTCTTGTGAGATTTCACGCATGTTTATGCAAGCTTTATAAAGTATTGAAATTATGAGAATATCGTTTGACTGACAAATAGAAGGGCGATCGCTCTCCGAACCGTTAACTGTCTTATTTTCAGTAAGGGACAAAGAATTGATATGCTAGAAGGCTGGAAGCTTAAAGATTGAAACCATGCCTGCGTCGTCTACTGCAACCGTTACCAGTTTTCCCTTAACTGCTGTTGTGGGACAAGAAGCCATTAAAATAGCCCTGCTACTAGCAGCCGTCGATCCTGGTTTGGGGGGAGTCGCGATCGCAGGTCGTCGCGGTACGGCAAAATCAGTCATGGCGCGGGCAATTCATACCCTTTTACCGCCGATTGAAGTTGTTAAAGGTTCTTTTTGTAACTGCGATCCCAATCGCCCTGAAGAATGGGACGACGAACTAAGTAGAGACGTTACATGTAACGTCTCTACAGAGGGTAACGTCTCTACAGAGGGTAACGTCCCTACAGAAGTGATTCCCGCACCATTCATACAAATTCCTTTAGGCGTGACAGAAGACCGACTTTTAGGTTCGGTGGATGTAGAACAATCGGTCAAACAGGGAGAAACCGTATTTCAACCAGGACTGCTGGCACTTGCCCATCGTGGCGTGTTGTATGTCGATGAAATTAACTTACTCGACGACAGTATTAGCAACCAACTGCTGACGGTTTTAACCGAGGGACGCAACCAAATCGAACGGGAAGGAATTAGTTTTGGGCATCCCTGTCAGCCTTTATTTATCGCTACGTATAACCCAGAAGAAGGAGCGTTACGGGAACACCTGCTCGATCGCATCGCGATCGCTCTTTCTGCGGATAGCGTGCTAGGTCTAGACGAACGAGTCCAAGCAGTAGAACAGGCGATCGCTTACACGACCTCACCACAGCAGTTTCTCCAGCAATACGCCGAAGATCTCGACAATCTCAAAACTCAAATTATCTTGGCGCGAGAGTGGCTCAAAGACGTACAAATTACCCACGAGCAAATTGCCTATTTAGTCGATGAAGCGGTACGCGCTAGAGTCCAGGGACACCGCGCCGAACTCTACGCCGTGCGAGTCGCCAAAGCCGCCGCCGCTTTAGAAGGCAGAACCACAGTCACAGCCGAAGATCTTCGTCGCGCCGTAGAATTAGTCATCGTCCCGAGAGCAACAGTCGTACAAACTCCACCCGAAGCACCACCCCCACC
>NZ_PYCI01000049.1:0-42792 GCF_003015105.1 Chroococcidiopsis sp. CCALA 051
GGGCATCGACGGGCAGTTTATTCAGTAGCGTTCAGTCCGAACAGTCAGATGATTGCAAGTAGCGGTGGAGATCGGACGATCAAAGTCTGGTATTTGGCAGGGAAAAGATTATTGCAAACTTATATAGCACACAGAGATTGGGTGAGTTCTCTGGCGTTTATGCCCGACAAAACCGGGCAAAAAACGATTCTTGCTAGTGGGAGTGGCGATAGAACAGTCAAGGTGTGGAATTTACGGCATAGAAGATTAATTCGTACCTTTGTGGGACATAAAGATTGGGTAAGTTCGGTAGCGTTTAGCCCGAATGGAAAACTCTTGGCAAGTGGAAGTGGAGATAACACCGTGAGGTTATGGAACCTCAGAACTGGCAAAGCCTTGCGCGTCATCAGCGAAGGCAGTGGAGTTACGGCGATCGCCTTTAGTCCTGATGGCAAAACCCTAGCTAGCAGCACTTTTTTCAATAGCGTCCAACTCTGGGATGTCGAGAGTGGCGAACTGATTCGGACTTTTACCGGACACAAACGTCCAGTATACGCGATCGCCTTTAGTCCAGATGGCGAAACCCTTGCCAGTGGTAGCAATAACGGGCAAATGATTCTATGGCGAGTTGAAAGCGGTAAGTTACAAGAAACTATCAAAGCCCACAAAAAAGAAGTCACGTCGCTGTCTTTTAGCGCGGATGGCGACACCCTCGCCAGCGCCAGTGGAGACAAAACGATTAAATTGTGGAATCCTGCCAATGGAGAATTACTGCGCAGCTTATCAGATCATTCAGCTGGAGTCACGTGCGTTACCTTCAGCCCCAGAGGACATTTCGCTAGCGGTAGCAAGGATCGAACGATTAAAATTTGGCGAGAAAAATCTTAAATAAAGTCAAAAGTTAAAAGTTAAAAGTCAAAATCCAGGAGACAGATAACTGATAGCTTTGTAGAGATGTTACATGTAACGTCTCTACACTGATAACTGATAACTGAATAAATGAAACCTTACCAACAGATTCAAATTACAGAGTGTGGGGAACCGCTAGTAAAAATTCCTTTAGAAAAGTTTGCTGTAGAGTCACCCCATCCCTACCAATTACTAGGTGCGCCTTATCAAGGGCGATCGCCTTATCATCTTCGACAAGGCGTACTCGATCGCCTACTGCAAGCCCAAACCTATCTTCAACAATCTCATCCCCAGTGGCGCATTCAGATTTTCGATGCCTATCGTCCAATTGCCGTTCAACGATTTATGGTAGATTATGCCTTCAGCCTCGTTTTGCAAGCAGAAGGACTGACGGTAGAACAATTATCTCCCGACCGACAACAGGCTTTATGGCAGCAAGTGTATCAAATTTGGGCAATTCCTAGCACCGATCCCAAGACTCCCCCACCCCACAGTACGGGTGCAGCAGTCGATATTACCTTGGTAGATGCGGCTGGAATGACAGTAAATATGGGTTCTCCGATTGATGAGATGTCAGCGCGATCGCAACCCGATTATTTTGCAAGTAGCGCCGATCCTGTAGAGCAGAAATATCACGAGCGCCGCCAGTTATTGCAAGATATCATGCTCAAAGCTGAGTTTACGCGCCATCCTGGGGAATGGTGGCATTTTTCCTTCGGCGATCAAATGTGGGCATGGCTGAGCGATCGCCCTGTAGCTCAGTATGGTGGTATCGTGTAGAGACGTTACACGTAACGCCTCTACACGACTCACTTTTTAAGCTGATAAACCCCATAGCGCTCGTCTTTGTAGAGTTGAGCTAAGAAGGTGCAACTAGCATTGAAATTTTGGCTTTCGGTGACGACTTTGTTAATTTGATAATCGGCTACGAGTTGTTTTAAAATGTCGCACTGGCGATCGCTTGGTGATTCATAAAATGCTTGTGCGGCTAAATTTCTTTCATACCATTCTAAAACTTCGACATCTTTGTATGGATGTGATTTAAAGTTAACCAGAATGGGAGCGCCTGTATAAACTCTAAATTTGCGTAACTCTTTATTTTTATTTGGGACTAGATAGAGATCTTCTTGTTGCGTTGTTTTTTTGACATAATTCAACATTGAAACGCTTCTATCTTGTTCTACAAACATTTGTCCTTGGTTGTACAAGCCAAGCACAAAAACCATAGATATTGTAGCTAAACTCGCCGCCATCACCGAGCGTTTGTGTTTTACTTGAAAGTAGCGATCGAATAAGTAAGATACGAGCCAAGCAACTATAATACTAGTGGCGATCGGTACTAAAACCGCAGAAAGCCGCCAAGGAGCAACAAAAGCTATTGTGTTATTGGGGTAGAATATTTGAATAATAGTTAAAATAACAATAATTAAGAAAGGAATAAATAGAGTCGCAAAAACTTTAGTTTTTCTAATTAAATACAGTGCTATAACAACTAAAAGAATTTGTAAATAAGCCGAAGGTTTACTTAAAAAGATTTGAGGGATAGAATGGTGAGGAATTCTTAATTGGACGATGATATATTGCGATTTTGCCCACAGTTCAGCGGTGGTTGGTCTGAACTGAAAATACATATAACTAAATACTGGCAGCAATAATAGAGTTGCTACACCTCCAACTGATATGACTTTAATCAAACTACCTTCATTTTTATAGATAATAATTAAGTAAGTCAAGCAAATAATTGCTGCACCCATAAGATATGTGGGATGAAAAGTAGCTGCTAAGGCTAGACAAGCTACAGCTAAGAAGTAGTTTCGGTGGAGAAA
The DNA here is from genome assembly GCF_003015105.1 of Chroococcidiopsis sp. CCALA 051. Lineage (NCBI taxonomy): Bacteria > Bacillati > Cyanobacteriota > Cyanophyceae > Chroococcidiopsidales > Chroococcidiopsidaceae > Chroococcidiopsis > Chroococcidiopsis sp. CCALA 051. Next base: position 2,715 of record NZ_PYCI01000049.1, read on the forward strand.
CCGATAAATAGAGAAAATGATAAAAACACCAAAATTACTCGGTTGAAAGTAAGGTCCAAGAACGTATTGTTCTGCAACTCCATAATGAATATTTAAAGCCGTATCTAAATCGAGAGCTTTAATTTGGATATTGATCGAATGAATGACGATTAGAATAGCAAAAAAAACTAGATATCTCAGGCGATCGCTATTAGTTTTAGAATCTATAGCTATTTGAGAATTTATATTGATTGGGAAAATAAATGAAACAATTCCAGTCAAACTGTAAATGTATACGCCAAAAATAATTATATAATAAAGATAAAAAGCATATTCATTTAAATATAAATGAGTTATCTTAACTAAAAAAGTAAAAGCTGGTAAAGGATCGATAGTGCTTGCAAACCAATCATTTTCTAAAAAACCATAGCCAGCTTGTGCTAGTCCATGAAAAAATTTGGTTGTTTGATTGTCGTAGTATAAAGGTCTTTGAGTGTATGAAATTCCAAAGACAAAAGCAATAAGTATAAACTGACTTATTGACAAAAACTTTTTTTTCCAAGGAATTAGATTGATTTTCATTTGTATTCTTAACCGGGCGTTATCTGTTTATAGCGGTTTCCATATAGATACAATACATCTGTAGGGGCGCACAGCTGTGCGCCCCTACTACAAATATGTGTACCTCTATCATCTTTTAAGAAAAATCATACAAGTACGCAAACGAACCGGGAACTGTAAAAACATCAATTTTTTGACCCATACTATCTAAATAAGTTAAAATTCTTTGCTGCTCATTTGGAACGTGAGTAATGTGAGATAATATGACCCACACCCTTCTCTTCCCACGCAGTTTATTGAAATCATTTTGATATCTTTGCCATTCTTGTTCTGACATTCCCTTGCCATCATATTCATCGAGATCGTCTATTCCCATAATGTAATCACCCTCACGGTAGCCATATTTTGCAGCATAATATCTAAATTGATATTCAGCTCTTTGATAAATGTATAAAATATCTCCTGGCTGTTGATGAGTTTTTACGTAACTCATAACTTGCTTGATTTCTTGTTTCGTTTGTGGCTGTACTAGACGATGGGTAGCATTGGCTATAGGAACAGCAAGCAGCAAGCTAATAATTAAAATACCGATAGCAGCAGTAAATTTGTTTCTACAAGTTTTCTGCCAAATGAAATAACTTCCCTCCGCAATTCCTAAAATAAAAAAGGGAGTTAAAAAAACAACTAAGCGGCTGTGAAAAGGATATTTTTGTAGATAACCTGCAAGCAACGTCACTAAGAAAGGAGAAATTAGAATAAATAGGATTTCTCTTTTCCGATACCAGAGGGAGATAAATCCAGCTAGACAAACTAACCGTGGAACAATAACCAAAGGTTCGGAAAAACCTAAAGGATCTTTGAACAATTTGATATATCTTAAATACGACCAGTTAATATCAAATATTGAGGTAGGAAAAGCATACTTGTTTGTCCACGATCGCAATAAATATTCACTTTCACCTAGATTCCTTAAAGAGAGAAAATACAAGCTAGCAAAACTTAACAACCAAATTGAAGTTACTGCCAATACTATAATTAACTTTTCTCTATTTTTTTGCCTCCAATTAGCTAATACATGATATATTCCTACGCCTGCCAAAACAAAAATTGCTGGATGGGAAAACCAAACTGCGATCGCACCTCCTATGGCATATGCTATTAGTTGAAAAGGCTCGATCTTTTTCCGATTCAAAGATACTCCAATTGTAGCGCCAAGTATGGCGACGGCTACATCAGATGAATACTGTTTGACTTCAGAAGCAAAGTAAAGCAAGTACTCTAAACCAACAAAGAGAGTTAAGGCGATGGGGACGGCTGGTTTTTGCAAACATCTTTTTGCTAAATGGTAAAATAAAAATAAGGAAGTAATACTAGAAACTAAAGGAAAGAGTCTTAAGGCATACTCATTATTACCGAATAACTGAACTGCTAACTTTTCCACCATTAAAAAACCAAGGGGTGCGCCTTGGTTATAATCTAAAGGTTGTAGCAATTCTAAATACGAGCGATTGACAATATTTAAAGCTAGTGCGGCTTCATCATTCCATAAAGAACGATTAAATAGATATTGAACTAGCCTGACTAGGATACCAAAGCCGATAATGACGAATGAGATTCTATCTAGAGTGAAAGCAGTAAATTTTCTGGGTTGAAGCTTTTTAAATTGCTTTATAGTAGTTTGCATAAATTTGGATAAATATAGAGTTGCGATCGCAACAGTAATTGTTATACCTAATTTAGGGAAATTGATTTATCTTGACTCAACTTCCAGAGACGGGCAGGTTCGTAAACAAGTTTTGTTGTATAATTCTGTATTTGGTTAAAGTTGTTTAACATATCATCTGAAGGCTTGTACAAAAATATGTCACTGTAGTTCGTAGAAATCCCGGCATCAAAGGACAGATTGGATGTAAAATCGAGTTGGCAAGTATGGCATTTGGGTTTGAGCTGAAATTGAACCTTTGGTTCTAGCAAATAGCTTAAAGAGATAATTCTGCCAATCTTAGTATCGCTAATTACCAATGGACGATTTGCCTCATTTATTATTTGAGCAACTTGAGGATTTTCAGCACTATTACCTTTAGTCCACCAAGTCTCCGTTCGAGCGCTAACTACACAAGATAGAATACCAGAAGTTAAGATAGCGAGTGTTAGCAACCGCCAAAATATTTGCTGTTTGACACTACTTGACGAGAGTTTAGTAGCTAGTAAATAAGCAACAGCAATTTGAATCCCTAAATAAGTCGGAATGAGATAGCGCATTGTCAGCGATCGCTGTCCTCCTAAAATCAAATCTGGTAAAATTAGGGGTATAGTTGATACTGCGATCGACAATAGGATAAATAGTGAGACTTGTTTGGTTGTTGTCCGATACAGAAAATAGAGAGAGTATCCTGTCAGAAATAAGAATGGTAAAACGATAAGATGCGTGAGAGCGAATCTAGATTCTAAACTTGACTGTCCCCAAATATCAAAAAAAATATAACTTAAGTTGAAAACCCAGGCTTTAACTAAACTGAGTAGGGGTATAGCTTCATCCTTATTAACATTACTATTAATCGCAGAAAAATTGCTGACGACAATAATCGTCCACGGGATAAAAGCTGCGATCGCAGTGAGAGAGGCGATAAAATAAGCAGAGGCTGCTTTGCTAAATTGCAATGTCTTCAAACTAAATAAATATAGTCCGTGAGCGATCGCGACTAAACCAGTAAATAAAAATGTATATAATCCTACAATGAGACTAATTGCGTACAGTCTCCAACTTAGTTTACTGCTGAGACGAATAGCGCGTAGTACAGATGCACTTGATAGTAAAATTATCACCGTCCACAAACTGTACTGACGTGCTTCCTGAGCCATTAAAACATGAAATGGCGAGACTGCGACTAACGCCATAGAAACCCAAGCAACCGAAGGTGATGGAAATAATTCTCTACACAGCCAGTAGATACTAGGAAAAACAAGCACGCTAATCAGAGCCGATAAACCTCTAATTGCAGCAATTGAATCGCCTAACCATTTTATCCAAAAATGAGCGATCGCATAATACAGCGGCGGATGTTGAAAATCTTCCGTAGCTAGAGATTTTATCGTATCTAACAAATTTCTACCAGCGTCGTGCTGATACCGTTGTAAATCTTCTAAACCCACAACAGGATGACGAGAAACTTGTTGAATGACTTCTGATTCCGTGTAGCCAAAAATACGCAATGAAGTGAAGACTTCATCGTACCAATAAACCTTGCGATCGAGATAGAGAAATCGAAAAAATATACCGATAACCAGAATGCTGATAATTAATAATTGCCATCTAGTCAATGGTAAGTCATACTTCATGAGAATTATTTTACTAGATTATCGTTTAGGCGATCGCAGTGTGACATATCTACTTGCTGACTAATTAAAATCATACAAATATACAAAAGAACCTTCCTTCTCAAAAGCATCAATACGTTTACCAATACCATCAAGATAAGCTAAAACTCTTTCTTGCTCATCTTCCCAGCGCCGCAAGTGGGATAATAAGATCCACACCCTTTGCTTACCGCGTAACTTATCAAAATCGCTGGTATATCGCTGCCATTCTGCTTCTGAAATACCTTGTCCATCTTGACGATCGAGATCGTCTATCCCTAAAATATAATCTCCTTCCTGATATCCATACCAATTCGCATAATATTTGAACTGATATTCAGCGCGCTCGTAAATATAAATAGTATCTCCTGTTTGTTGATGAGTTTTCATGTAACTAAGAACGGGTTTAATTTCTTGTTTAGTATAGGGATCGAAGATGAGATAAGCAGCAGTTCCTATGGGAGGAACGAGAAGCAATATCAAAATCAGAGTACTGGCTTTCTGGAAAACTCGACGATCTCTTATCTGTCGAATTGCCACTGTTCCTTCTGCAATTAAAAGGATAAAAAAAGGAATTAAAAATATGACTAGCCTACCGCTAAATGGATATTTTTGTAAATAAGCTGCGAAAAAAGTTACTAAGATAGGAGCCAATAATGTCAGTAAAATTGTTCGTTTTTGAACCCAGAGTGAGATACAACCAGATAAGAACGCCAGAATCGCAATTCCCAGAAAAATATCGGGAAGTCCTAACGGAATGTGAAAAAATTCTACAAAGGCATTAAATAACCAGCCGAAATCCCAAATGGATGTAGGAAATGTACCGCGTCCCGCCCAAGATTTAAATAAAGATTGATTGCTGGCTATATTGCGTAATGAAATAAGATATGAAAGACCAAAACTAAACGCCCAGATAGCATAGATAGCTAACAGCTTTAAACTCAAGGAAAACTTCTGTTGAAATAAACTTATAAATAAATAACTCATTCCTATCCCAGCTAAAACAAAGACAGCCGGGTGAGAAAACCAAACGGCAATTGCGCCGACAACGCCAAATTCTAAGATTTGTCTTAGTTTAATTTGCTGTTGTTCTATGCCAATTAAAATAAAAGATAGTATGACCGCGATCGCCACATCGCTAGAATATTGTTTTGTTTCTGTAGCAAACTGAAGCCAAATATGTACGGTGGAAAACAAAGTAAGAGCGATAATCGCAGCCTGACGAGATTGCAAGCATTTTTTAGCTAATTCGTAGAAAATAAATAAACTGGCGATCGCGCTGACAAAAGGAAATAATCTCAAAGCATATTCGTTGTTTCCAAACACCTGTACTGCTAACTTTTCTACCATCAAAAAGCCAATAGGTGCGCCTTGGTTGTAATCTAAAGGTTGTAGCAATTCTAAATACGAGCGATTGATAATATTTAACGCTAGTGCGGCTTCGTCATTCCACAAAGACCGATTAAATAGATATTGAACTAGCCGTACCAAAATGCCAAAGCCAATAACTGTATATGGCAGCTTTTGAGGCGAAAATAGAGAAAAAATAGCCTTTTGACTAAAATCAGATTTTTGCAATTGAAATACACCGCGCATAGAATTGCTTGAGGTCGATATCAATGAGTTAAGCGGTAAACAATTGCCTTACCTGCAAACTGAGGTAAAGCCAGCATCCGCCGCCAGCGCCAGGGTTCTTGATAGAGACGGTAAAGCCATTCCAAATTATTATTTGCCAACCATGCAGGCGCTCTTGATTTCGTTCCTGCCCAAATATCAAAGCTACCACCAACACCAATCCAAGTCGCATTAGGACACAAATAACGATTTTGCGCAATCCATAATTCTTGACGTGGCACTCCCAAACCTACCAAAATCAATTGAGGTTGGAGTTGACTGAGGGTTTGCTGAAATTCCGCTTCTTCCGGGGAAATGTATCCGTGTTGCGTGCCAACAATATTGATATCTGGGACTTGTTGTCGCCACGTTTCGGCGGCTTTGGCTGCTACTCCAGGCGCACCACCATAGAAAAATACCCGCGCCTCCGTATTCTGCAATAGAGACTCTGCCAATTCAATCCCAGGACATCGCTGTACCTGTTGGTGAAATAGTAATTTTAGGTAGAGTACCACCCCCGCCCCATCGGGAATCACCAACTCTGCTTGCTGGATAGCATTGCTTAAAGCAGGGTTTTGTTCGGCTTGCATACTCATTTCCGCATTAAGCGTCACGACATGAGTACCGAGTTGCTGCCCGATGCGCGATCGCAACCAAGCCGTATAATCATCGATGAGATGGACTGGTAGCCCCATGACCGAAAAAGGCTTCATGACCGCACTCATAACTTTACCCTAACCCCCCGCGAAAAACTCTTTAGCAAGGCTACCTTATTTACGCACGAGAGGCTAGTAAGCGAAATCGCAAGTCGCAAGTCGCAATTCTAACCCCACACCCCACACCCTATTTACTAGCCACCAGCCACCAGCCACCAGCCACTGATAACTGAATAGCAAAAACAGTCGGAAAATCGTTAAAATCGTCAACGGACTCTTTCGCCTTGCCCTCATGAATTACCGTCCCGATGCAAAGATTGAAGTCACTGAATCCGCAAACGGGCATCATGCAGATACTTCTAACCCCAATAGCCAAAATACCATCCGCATTCGCGGCGCGAGACAGCATAATCTCAAAAATATTAGCTTAGAACTACCCCGCGATCGCCTGATCGTGTTTACGGGGGTTTCCGGTTCCGGTAAGTCTTCCCTCGCCTTCGATACTATCTTTGCTGAAGGACAGCGGCGCTACGTAGAGTCTCTCAGTGCTTATGCAAGACAATTTTTAGGGCAAGTCGATAAGCCAGATGTGGAAGCAATTGAAGGCTTGAGTCCGGCAATTTCCATCGATCAAAAATCGACTTCCCATAATCCCCGTTCTACGGTGGGGACGGTAACGGAAATCTACGACTACCTGCGTCTATTATACGGACGAGCGGGTAAACCGCATTGCCCGATCTGCGATCGCTCGATTGCGCCTCAGACAATCGATGAAATGTGCGATCGCATCATGGAATTACCCGATAGAACTAAATTTCAAATTTTAGCACCCGTCGTGCGGGGTAAAAAAGGGACGCACAAAAAACTACTCTCCAGTCTGGCTTCGGAAGGATTCGTCCGCGTCCGCATTAATGGCGAAGTGCGGGAACTCAGCGATTCGATTGAATTGGATAAAAATCAAGCGCACAATATTGAAGTCGTGATCGATCGCTTGATTAAAAAGCCAGGGATGGAAGAGAGATTGACTGACTCCCTCACCACCTGTCTGCGGCGTTCGGAAGGAATTGCTGTTATCGATTTATTGGATGGAGGAGAGACAGTAGGGGCGCACAGTCGTGCATCCGCACAGGAAGGCAATGTATTAATTCATCCTACGTTACAAGCAAAAGTAGCAGAAGGGGCGAATGCCTATCAAGTCGAAGAGAAAGATAGGGGAAGGGAAAAAGAATTATTATTTTCCGAAAACTTCGCCTGTCCCGAACACGGCGGGGTAATGGAAGAGTTATCGCCGCGTCTATTTTCTTTCAACTCTCCCTACGGTGCTTGTCCTCACTGTCACGGCTTGGGGAGTATGCAGACTTTCTCACCTGAATTAGTCGTACCCGATCCGAGTCAATCGGTCTATGCTGCGATCGCCCCTTGGTCGGAAAAGGATAACTCATATTACCTGTCTTTACTCTACAGCTTAGGGAAAGCTTTTGGATTTGAAATTCAAACCCGCTGGAATCAGCTAACTTCAGAACAGCAGCAGACAATTTTATACGGTAGCGACCAACCCGTTTGGATTGAAGAACGTAAAGATTATCGGCGTTACGCAGGGGTGATTCCCATCCTCCAGCGCCAGTTTGATGAAGCGAGTTCCGAATTAATTAAGCAAAAGCTGGAACAGTATGTCGTGCAACAGCCTTGTCCTGTATGTCATGGCAAGCGGTTGAAACCGGAAGCCTTAGCCGTGCGCCTGGGACAATATCACATCCTCGATCTTACCAGCGTCTCAATTCGAGAATGCCATCAGAGAATTGGTAGTATTACACTGAGCGATCGCCAAATGCAAATTGCCGATTTGGTGTTGCGCGAAATCAAAGCCAGATTGCAATTTCTCCTCGATGTCGGTTTAGATTACCTTACCTTAGACCGTCCCGCCATGACCCTTTCAGGGGGAGAAGCCCAACGCATCCGCCTCGCTACCCAAATCGGTTCCGGCTTAACAGGAGTACTCTACGTGCTTGACGAACCCAGCATCGGCTTGCACCAACGGGATAACGGGCGCTTGCTGCAAACTTTAACCAGACTGCGAGACTTGGGCAATACATTAATTGTCGTCGAACACGATGAAGAAACCATCCGCGCCGCCGATCATTTAGTAGATATTGGTGTAGGGGCGGGAGTCCACGGGGGAAATATCGTCGCCCAAGGGAATTTACCAGCTTTACTCGCTGCACCGGAATCTTTAACTGGGGCATATTTATCGGGAAGGCGAGTGATTCAAACTCCCGCCCAACGTCGGGAAGGAAACGGACGAGAGTTAGTTATCAAAAATGCCTACCGCAACAACCTGAAAAATATTGATGTCGAAATTCCTTTGGGGAAACTTGTTTCGATTACGGGAGTATCCGGTTCGGGCAAATCTACCTTAATTAACGAGTTACTTTACCCAGCTTTACAACACCACCTAACGCGCAAAGTCCCTTTTCCGAAAGACTTAGAGGAAATGAAGGGCTTAAATGCAGTTGATAAAGCGATCGTGATCGATCAATCACCCATCGGACGCACTCCCCGTTCTAACCCAGCTACATACACGGGTGTTTTCGATGCGATTCGAGAAGTATTTTCCCAAACTATCGAAGCAAAAGCTAGGGGTTATAAACCAGGGCAATTCTCCTTTAACGTCAAAGGGGGACGCTGCGAGGCTTGTGGCGGACAAGGCGTAAACGTGATTGAAATGAATTTTCTCCCCGACGTTTACGTGCAATGCGAAATTTGTAAAGGGGCGCGATATAACCGCGAAACTCTCCAAGTCAAGTATAAAGATAAATCGATCGCCGATGTTTTAAATATGACTGTAGAAGAGGGCGTAGATTTCTTTCAAAATATTCCCAAAGCATTTAACAAACTGCAAACTTTACTTGATGTTGGCTTGGGATATATGCACCTGGGGCAACCTGCAACTACATTATCAGGAGGAGAGGCACAGCGGGTTAAACTTGCCTCGGAATTATCGCGTCGCGCCACTGGAAAAACTCTGTATTTAATTGACGAACCAACGACAGGTTTATCATTTTACGACGTGCATAAATTACTCGATGTTCTGCAAAGATTGGTAGACAAAGGTAATTCTATTATTGTCATCGAACACAACTTAGATGTGATTCGTTGTAGCGATTGGTTGATAGATTTGGGACCAGAAGGAGGAGACAAGGGAGGAGAAATCATCGCTGTCGGAACGCCAGAAGTAGTGGCAAAAAACCCGCGTTCTTACACGGGACAGTATTTAAAGCAAGTGTTGCAACAATATCCGGCGGTTGGGGAAGTCAAAAGTTAAAAGTCAAAATGTGGCGCTTGTAATCTGCATACTCTGTAAGAAGGTTTTGCCTATATCCGCGTTCAAAAATTTCTCCGCCAAGATTGCAAAAATCTACAACTCTCTACAAAACAACTCTTTACAAAACAATGCGCGATACAATTGTATCGCGCACCTCAACTAACCGCTTTAAGCAAGCATTTAGTTAAAAAAATACTATTAACATAGTAAGATGAAATTACAAATAAATCAAGTGTCTTTACCAGATAAATCTAAATTTTTTTAAATAAATAAGTTAATTTACGATCGATTGATTCCTACTTTGAAAGAAATTTGCTTTGCTATTGATGAGATATTCAAGCGCGACGAGGAATGTATGAATCAGGGTAAACAAAGACAAAATCAAACTTGGCGAATAATTTGGACGTATGGTTTACTAGGCGCGATCGCAATTTTAATGCTGTTTCCTCTGCTATGGCTGCTGAGTACGTCGCTGAAGTCTCCGACAGAAAATATTTTTCAGTTTCCACCGCAATTTTTACCCAGTCAGCCAACATTTAATAATTTTGTCCGCGTCTGGGAGACAAATCCTTTTGGCAGGTATTTATTTAACAGCACGCTCGTAGCATTACTAACAGTAGGATTAAATTTATTATTTTGTGCTTTAGCTGCTTATCCCCTCGCCCGCTTAGAATTTCGCGGTCGAGAAATTATCTTTACGGCAATTGTCACTACCATCATGATTCCATTTCAAATCGTGATGATTCCGCTGTATATTTTGACAGTACAGTTAGGAATGAAAAATACCTATTTAGGAATTATTTTTCCGGCGATCGCCTCTGCTTTTGGTATATTTCTACTACGGCAAGCCTTTCAAGGCGTTCCGAAAGAATTAGAAGAAGCAGCCAGAATTGATGGCTGTTCGGAATTAGGTATTTGGTGGAACGTCATGCTACCAGCTATTCGCCCCGCCCTCGTCACGTTGGCAATTTTTGTTTTCATCGGTGCTTGGAGTGACTTTCTTTGGCCCCTCATTGTGATCGATCGCCCTGAACTTTACACTTTACCTTTAGGGGTGGCAATGTTAGCAGGAACCTTCTCTTTAGACTGGCGATTAATTGCAGCTGGTTCGATAATTTCAATTGCACCAATTTTAATTTTATTCCTATTCGTGCAACGTTACATCGTACCCACAGCAGCAGGTAGCGGCGTGAAAGGGTAATTCCGAATTCGGAATTCGGAATTCGGAATTCGGAATTTGGAAATAAGAATTTTATGAAAATTGTTTTACCAAGTAATTTAGCAGCACAGATCGAGCCTCACTTATCGAACGACGATCGCATTGTCAAGCTCGATCTTCAAGGCAATCTAAACGGAGATCCAAGCGATGCTGAGGTGTATTTTCATGAATGGTCTTATAATACGTTTTTCGAGCGAGTATTATCACGATTACCTAACCTACGTTGGCTGCATACTGAAAGTGCAGGCATTGACCATTTATTAATCCCAACCTTAGTCTCTCGCGATCTGATAATGACAAATAGTGCTGGAGTTCATGCAATTCCCATCGCTGAATTTGTCTTAGCATATATGCTCGATCGCGCCAAATGTCTATCTAAATTTAAACTTACCCAACAGCAAGATCGCTGGTTGTCATATCCAGAAGTGGAAGCTTTGGGAATCCAAGAATTGATGGGCGCAACTATATTAATTATCGGTGCTGGAGGTATCGGTCAAGCGATCGCCACCCGCGCTCAAGCTTTTGGAATGCGCGTCTGGGGGAGTTGCATCCATCCGCGATCGCTACCTGGTTTTGATTTGGTAGTCGGCACACAAGAATGGCGTAAACTTTTACCAGAAATAGATTATCTCGTCTTGGCTACGCCTTTAACGGCTCAAACGAAACATTTAATTGATGCCAATGTCCTAAAATCCATGCAGGCAAGTGCTTATTTAATTAATATTGCCCGTGGCGGAATTATCGATGAAAATGCTCTTATTCACGCTCTCCAAAAAGGTTGGATTGCAGGCGCGGCTTTAGATGCTTTTACTGTAGAACCATTACCAGCAGACAGTCAGTTGCGATCGCTACCCAATGTTTTTATTACACCCCACTGTAGCAGCATATCTCAACAGATGCAGCAACGGGTAATAGGGTTATTTCTAGAAAATTTGACACTTTATAAAGCTAAGAAGCCTTTGCGTAATATTGTAGATAAAGCTGCTGGATATTAAACCTTGCTTTTCAAATTAAGTTCTTGAAAAGGTTTGGTAGATGTATCTAATTTCAACCGCAACTGCGAGTTACCATTTACTGTCAACGTATACTCTCCCTGAGACAATCCTTCTAGATAGTAAACTCCAGCACTGTTCGTCACGGAAAATTTGCGCTGACCAGATCCTATCGCTTCTACCGTTGCACCAGCAATCGGTCGATCTTGCGTATCGGTGACAACTCCAGTGCGGCTATAAGCAGGAACTAGAGGCACGAAAACGGGCGTGTAACTGCCAGCACTGACAACCACAGCCAAAGCTTGTAGGTGTGCTTGCCAATCGGGAGGGAATCCCGCCGGATCGAAATCTAAACGGTAGGTGTTAGGTGGTAGGCGCAGGAGAATGCGGTTGTGTTGAATTTTCGGTCGCCAAGCGGTTAGTGGTTGATTATTCAGTATGAGTAACAGATCGCAGTTTTCGGTGTAAATCTCTTCACTTGGGTCGCGTTTTGAGTTGTTGTTGCGGTCAAAAAACGGTTGAATTAATAAACCGCCTTGGGTACGAAACTCGCTCGTATGCCTGTCGCCTGGGCTAATACCCGCCTGCAAGCCTAAACTAGAAACTAACTCTACACTGAAACTCGACTCATCAGAAGTGAGAGATACTCCTTGGTAGCGTCCGCGTAGCATCACGCCTGGTAGTACTGTGGTTCCTAGTGAGGCGAATAGACCGCTACCTCCAGAATTGATCCCGTAACCTAGTTGAGCTTCCCATAAATAGTTACCATCGCTTGCCCGTTGTGGAGAACGATATTGCCAGCCAAGAGTCAGTAAGCGATCGCTTCTACCTTGACTGCGCGTTTCATAATTTAATAGCAACGAGTGTCCGGTATTGCCATTGTCTTGAGATAAGTTGTACGTCAGTGCCGAATTCGTACCAACTTCGTTACCTTGCAAGTTCAGTTCCAATCTGCCCAAACCCTGGAGTAAATACCAACGTAGGCGATTTTTGGTATCCAAGCCAGCACGGACAAAGGTGAAGACATTTTTCCTGCTAAAGCTAAATTGCACTCCTCCAGATGTGGCATCGCGACTGTTAGCTGAGGCGTATAAGCTGAAACTGCGCGACAACTGCCAATTGAGATTCAAGCGGCTGGAATATCTATCACTCGATAGCAACGCACTGAAATTAGGCGAGGGAGTAAATTGAATATCGGCGATCGCCTCCAATTTAGAACCCGCCAGCGCCGAGACTGCTACTTGTAAAGGAAAGTTCTCAGGTCGCCAGAAGACCTCTGCCAAGCCTTGTAAAGAGTCGTCGTAGACCCCACCTAAACCTACAGTTAGCGTTGGCGATAAACCCCAGCGTCCAGCAACTCCGCCGCGCAACTCCTGCATGGAAGGAATTTGCGCGTCCGTATCGCTTTGCCATCCGCCTGACACGACGAAAGCCGAAGCACCTGCGGGAATTTGTCCTGGTACGGTCGAAAAACTCGCTTCTCGAATTTCTGGTGGTGCAGTCAGCCGTCCTTGGGGATAGAGGAAAACACGATAGTTGCTGTCATAAGCCCGATCGGATTTAATATTTTCAAAGCGATAGATTCCAGAAGAATCGACTAAAACTTCTGCGATCGCCCGACTGCCAAATCCTCGGACTAACCTAACTAAAGTTCCTGGTTCGGCTTTACCTGCGATCGTGCGTCCCACGACAGCGGCTTGCAGGCGTTGACGCGGATCGGAACTCCCAGCAGATAGACTCTGAGGTGGAGAAAAGCCTTGTCTTTGAACTAAGGTTAAACCCCAATAATTTCTCGTTTCTTGACTTTGCCAAAATGTCGGTTGAGAGCCTACAAAATAGTCGGTAAAATCGGTTTGACGCAGAAATTGAGCTTCGGCAAGTTTCCAAGTGGAGAAGTCTTGCAATTGGGATTGAGTGGTACGGATAAACCAAGAACCACCAAAAGCACTACCAACAGCAAGGGTGTCTCCCGTGTAAGTGGGTGTGGTGTCTCCCGTTCCCGTAGCATTGACCCTTTGTTCCATACCAGCAATATTTAATTTGCCAGGGTAGAGGCGTTGTAATCCATTGAAGACAACAGGAATTTCGGTTTCTTCAAATGTATTTGTTGCGGGCTGAGTCAGCCAAGGCACTTCTAAAATAATTGCATATTCATTCAGGTCGAACTTTGCTTTTATTCCAAATAATGTTTGTAAGTCTTGGATCGAAAATACTAAGCCTAGTTCGGGATCGGTACGGAGTTTTTTGGGATTGAGGCGAGTCACAATTCCCGCAGAACGGACTTCTATCTGACCGTCAGCCAAAGTGGTGACGTTAAATTTTAAGACTTGAATGACATCATCGTAAGATAATTGCCAATGGGCAAAGTTAAGTGCTTGTCTGCCGTCTTCTCGTCCTCGGACTAATGCGCCAGATTTGACATTGCGATCGCCTATATTTATTCCTACAGGAAAAACGCTAAATTCAGTCTTAGGCGTTGATGAGTTATCTGAAGTTTTAGCACTTGCTAGTGCAGCAGAATGCATGAGTTCAGAATTTAAGAAATCTGGCGAAATTTTTATAGAACTTTCATTCGATCTTACTTGCGCGATCGCTGTCTCAAATGTTCCCAGCATAGCTGTGAGGAGCGATAAAGTCAGCAGATATTTTGTTTTCATATATTGAAAATCAATCCGTCCAGGTTAGTTAAATTGAATTAACTTATCAACAAGCGATCGGCTAACAAGTAACAAATTTTGTAAAACTTTAATCCTACAAAAACTCCTATCCAGATATTTACTGCCCAAAAGCAGCAATACATTACCAGCCGATTTTGGTAATGCAAATAAAATTATTTTGAGCGAACAGCGGATTAATATAGCTCGACAATTATTAACGTCACATCCGTAGAATCCACGATATCTCTCGCTCGGCGCGCAAATATCAACCAAATAACCGAAAATAAATAAATTATTAAAGTAAATAGCTATTTTTGTCGTTTTTTGCGGCTAAACTTACGTAATTTCTCTCAGAGAGTTTTGAGAAATACTTGCTTATTGTAGTAATCAGTCACAGCAATAGTTGAACCTGAAATTGAATGACATGAGTTAAAAAATCTCTGGTTGATTAATTTAACTGAAGTGATTTTTTATAGCCGTCAAGTAGTTTTTTATTAGGAAAAGCTATCTGTACTTAGAATGCATAGACTAATGCAAGTTTATTTCTAAGCAGTACTTTGCTGTGTCCTAGTTGAAAAATTCACCAAGATTTGATTTGAAAGGAGTAGCTTATGAATTGGCGTTTAGCTTTAGCTAGTAGTCTTGCTGTGTTGAGTACTGCATCTTTCATCCCCGTGGCAAGTGCAGCACCAACAACCCAAGATGTTCCATTTAACGGTACTGTTGCGGGAAGCTGTGTATTTTCTGGAACTGTTGGCGGTACTCTCGGTCAGGTTATGCCCAAATATGGCTGGGTTGAATCTAGTGGAGGTATTCCTGGTTTAACACCTGGTCTCCCTGCTGGTCAAACAATGATTAATTGTAATTCTCCCGCTCAACTGAGTACTTCTGTTCCAGTAGCAGTTAGCGTACCTGCTAGTTTTAATCCACAGAAGTTGCAATCTATTGTTTACGATGGGGCAAACTATACTACTGCTTATTCCGGTGGTAGTACTTTTGATAGTGGTGCATGGAACAAGTCTACGACTCCCATAACAATTCCTATGGGTGTTGATGTTCCACTCCAAGTTGGTATGGTTGCTGGTACGAGAAGCTTTACTTCTGACGTTCCTAGCGGAACTTATGAATATATGGTTACTTTGACTGCAACCCCTAACTAATGCTATGACTGATTTGCTTAATTAAAAGCAATTGAAAAGTAACGAACTTGGTTTGAAAAAACCAAGTTTCGTTGCTAAATAGAGTTGCGCGTGCGTAACTAACAACGGTAATAGTTATTTTGATAAAACCATTGATGAATGTTGCTGCAATCAATCGCTGTTCGTTACTAGGTAGTTGTTTGCTATCTAGCTTTTTATTTTGGGGCAGTGTTGCCCGTGCAGATATTGCGATTACTCCTATGGTCGTGGAGACAGAAGCCAAACGGGGTCAAGCACAAGGTACGATGACTGTTTACAATCAAGCACCGGAAGCTTTTCGCGCCCGCGTTTACACTGCGCCCTTTACTTACGATAAAGAACATGGATTTCAGGCTTTAAAATCTAGCCCCAACGATCTCAGTCCCTATCTCCAATTCTCTCCTACAGAGTTAGTCGTTCCTAGCTCTGGTAAGCGGAAAATTCGTTTCATTGTACGTTTTCCGCCTAATTTACCAGATGGTGAATATCGCACCATGATTTTTACAGAAAATCTCCAAGCAACCAAAGTTACACAAACTAACCAGGCAAATCAAGTCACGTTCATCACTTCTGTTGTGCCGCGCATTGGTGTAACGGTCTACGTCCGTAAAGGAGATGTGTCACCAAATCTCGTTGCTAATAGTGCCAGGTTTAACCCAAAATCGAACCAAGTGCAATTACTAGTGCAAAATACAGGCAAAGCTTCTGCCGTTGTTGCGGGAAATTGGACGTTGAAACAAGGCAAGCAAGAGATTTCTACAGGTAAAATTAACGATACGACTGCGATCGCCCAAGGAGAACGCTATCTATTAATTTCTCCTCAAACTCCCCAGCAAACTAAGTTAGCACCAGGAGAGTATCAACTCTCTGGCGAGTTGAAATGGGGTGAGGGCAAGAAAAACCACACTCCCTTTAGCGTTAGCTTCACCGTACCGCAGTAATTAAGGTTAGTCATTAAGGTGGAGTGACAGTGACGCTGAGATTCAGGCGATAATTATAATTTCCTGGGATAAAGGCAACAGGACGCTCTACCCGCATCCGCACTTCTAAATCCGTGTTACCTGTGGGTAAGTTGGCAGTATTATTTTGACTATTGCTGCTTAGGCTATTTGCTCCAAAGTTCAGAAAACCTACTCGCGTCGTCCCCTCTGGATCGTCTGACGCTCCTTCTACCAAATTCGGAGCTAAAATACTAATCTGAGCCGCTAGCTCTGATGGTACGTTAACGCTCAGGGTCGCTGGTGCAGTTGACTGCAATATTTTCATATTCCCCAACATCGGCTCTACAATGCCAGGGTTAACATTGCTGAATGCTACTTGAGGTGTTTCTTGAGCGATCGCGGCATAATTACCAAAGCCTACCAAGATCGCTCCAGTGATAAATAATGTTAATCGGTGTAGCATTCGGCTCAGAATATGTGAATATCGATTGACTTCACTCCAGCGATCGCGAGAGTGTCAACCGGGAATATGGCATTTTCCAGTTATGAGTGTCAAGGATATCGAGCCGAAATCACCTTACACTTTGCGATCGCCTCAACCTTTGGTTAAACGAATATGCTCCATAATTCGCTTCTTGCGGTCTTCTGAATTGAGTGATGGTTTAATAAAATCTCCCGTACTGCGAGATAAATGTTCCATAATCTGCCGTTGCCGATCTGATGCTTCAGCCATGAGCGAGTTAATCTCCGATGCTACTATTTTTATCAATACTTCATATTATTTTACGTAAATTCATTAATTTTGGAAACGAGCGGTTATCAGTGGCTAGTGGCTAGTGGCTAGTGGCTAGGAGACAGTTCTACTACTCGTGAAATTGACGCTCCTTGAGTGTTATCAGTAGCTAGTGGCTAGTGGCTGGACTCCTTTCTAGTCACTAGCCACCAGTCACTAATCACTAACGACTTATGAATTATTGGTTGATGAAATCAGAACCACAGACTTACAGCATTTCAGACCTCGATCGCGATCGCACCACGATTTGGGATGGGGTACGCAACTATCAAGCTCGCAACTATTTGCGTCAAATGCAAGTAGGAGATTTAGCTTTTTTCTACCACTCTAATGCCACACCCCCAGGAATTGTGGGTTTGATGCGAGTTGTCACACCTGAAGTTATCGATCCGACGCAGTTTGACTCTAGTAGCCCCTACTATGACCCAAAATCGGATTCTCATACCCCGCGCTGGTACACAGTTAAAGTGGAATTTGTCAAGGTTTTTTCTCGATTTATTTCCCTACCTACGTTAAAACAAAAATTTAGCCCAGAAGAACTAAGCGTAGTCAAACAAGGCAATCGGCTCTCAGTCATGCCCGTTACCGATGCGATCGCCCGAAGAATACTAGCATTGGCTCAGTAAGTATTTGTCATTTGTCATTCGTCATTTGTCATTTGCAAGTAGCTAGCCACCAGCCACCAGCCACCAGCCACTGATAACTGATTTCTCAAAACCGCAAAATCTCGCGATCGTAATTGATTGGTGTGGGTTCAATTTCCCAAACTATGCCTTCGCCTGGAGCAAGGGAGACTTCGACAAATAAACATTCTACAGGTTTACTAGCTGTGTCTTCGTTGCCCTCAAATGCTTGTAAATCTTCAGTTAATAAACGTAGTGTAAATCCGGCAGGAATGGAATCGCCCATAGCATGACGTAACTCAAATCGCCAGACTCCCCCTGTACGAGGCATCACTCGTAATTCGTACTGCTGCTGGGCAATAATCATGTGGCGAGTCAGCAAAACTTCTGGAAAAAATTGTGTCGTCCCTCTTGCAGCCGCCACGATCGCTGGTTGCCAGGTGCTTTGTCCCCATCCCATCTGTCTTGCTGCGTCCGATACTCCTGTTTGCAGCCATTCTAAAACCGACCACTGTTCGGGATGTCCCAAACGGTGATGGTAAAGTTTTTGTCGCCAACCGCCATGCGAGATTAACGCGCCCCATAATTGAAACGGTACTGCCAAGCGCGGACTCACAACTTCTGAGCTTCCCAGGCGGGGAATTAAATTTTCTACCTGTGCTAAGGGAATGACAGGTAAAGTTGCAACTGTCCGGCGTGTCGTTTCGGTAATACCGAGTTGTCTGCTTACCCACAATACGCTCATGTTCTGAATTACATGGGCTTCATCTAGGCAATAGCTGCGGTCTTGGGAATCGTAGCTACCATTTTGTTTGAGTTGTTCGTGGGTAGCATAACCCCAAACTCTAATAGATGCACAATCGGGGTCTACTTGTACGCCAAAGTAATAATCGGCAACCCAGTCGGGAATATCTACCCATTCTTGAGGCACGCGCAGTTCGCTTAAGTCAATTGTCTCTGTTGGAATTAAGACAATCCGCAGCCTGTCCCAAGCTACGCCCGTCCCATTCACAAATTCCCAGATGCTAGGTAAAGCGGTGAAACTCGGTACAGCCAAAGCTTTTCCAGCGTGTTCTTCCCGCAACCAGGGTAATATAGTCTGAAGGCAAACTTGATTGAGATAGGCGTTCCAACGACTGCTGGGATGAGAACAAGCTTGGCTGCGCTGCCATGCCTGCGATCGCACTAAATCCG
This sequence comes from Chroococcidiopsis sp. CCALA 051, assembly GCF_003015105.1. Classification (NCBI taxonomy): domain Bacteria; kingdom Bacillati; phylum Cyanobacteriota; class Cyanophyceae; order Chroococcidiopsidales; family Chroococcidiopsidaceae; genus Chroococcidiopsis; species Chroococcidiopsis sp. CCALA 051. The sequence goes on from NZ_PYCI01000049.1 coordinate 21,801, forward strand.
ACACTTCCAGCCACACCTGTGTCGGATCGGTTAAAGTTAGCGAGCTAGGATCGAAGGTCATGAGGTAGACTCCATGAGCGAGGAGGGACGGCGGTAATGTACCTGCAACCATTCCTCTAAAACTGTGTTGATATTATTGAGTACCTCTGATGTCAGAGTAATATGCAATGTCTCTTGACTCCATTTTGCCAAAGCCAGTAACATGCTTTCTCTGGCTCTGGTGAGGCGGCGAGAAACTGTATATTGTTTGGTATCGATCGCCTTGGCAATTTCCTGTTGCGTCAGTCCCTGTCCGTAGTACATTTGCATAATTGTCTGTGCTTGCGAGTCCAGTTTGGCGATCGCTTCTGCTAAAACTGCCTGCATCTGAGTTTGTCGCGATTGCTGTTTTTTCTGTTCTTCAACAGCGATCATCTCATTGAGATAATTATCTTGCTCGAAGCTACCTAAATCGTCCAGAAATGCTCCTGATTCTTGTCCTGGTTTGGGAGCGTCGATCGATACGAGTGAGGGATAAAGGTAAGAGCGTGCGGCTTTGGCACAGGCAACAAGCCATTTTTCTAGCGTCTGAGCGTTACATTCTGTGCCTGATGGCTGGAGTTGGGTAATGCGTTCTTGATTGTAAAGTTTAGCGATCGCCTCCCAAGTCTCAGATTCCGGTTTGGGCAGTTGGCGGGTTCCCGTGGGCTGAGTCGGAACGTAAAGCGTTTTAAAGCAATTCCAAGCAAGGACGTAACGGTTAATAACTTCTACACCAAGTCCGGCATTTTGTAAAGACTCTACCAGTCTTTTTTGACTTAAGCGACGCAGCAGCGACCAATTTGTCGAAATATCGACTTCCTGCTGTTGGCGCAGCAAATCTTTCAGGACGCTGCTAAAAATCGCACTGGCATAGTTTTTAAACCCGTAACCCAATTGGGGGTTAAAGCCTTTTAAGACCTTATCAAAACGGGCGATCGCCATTTGAAAGCAATCAGACAAGGTGTATTGGGATGAAGCAAAGCTGGCACTCGTTTTATGTGCCGTCCAGTAGCACACTTCCTGCAAGTAAGCGGTAAGGTGTGCCTTAGCTAGACTATCAGGCTGAGTTTGCCACAACTTATACCAATAAAGAACCCAATAGTTTTCCGCCGCCTCCATTTGCGGAGATTGTGCCAGCCTAGCTTGCATACTCCGCCGCAAGTGCGGGTCGCTGACCCAAGCACGGAAGCGGTCTGCGTCAAATTGCAGAAAGGTCGAAAAGATTTCGATAATGCCTTGACGGGGACGCATGAATCAATCGCTCACGTTAGTTGCATAACACAGCAGAGGTAAACCTATCAAATAAATGAAGGTAATTAACCACCTATATAAATAAAACCCACCAGTTCAACCTAATTTCAGTATTACAAAAGGAGAGATCCCTATGTTCGCACCAATCGTACTCAAAAGTAATATCTGCCACTGGTTAGAAAGCCTAGAAATTCACAATCCCAAGTTCGCTCATCTGTTTTGTCAATTAATTCCCGCGCAGTGTCCTTTTGAACGGACAATTACCTGCTTTGGACGCAAGCTGGTTCACATTCCACCTCTATGCAAGTTAAATCCTTTCTACGAACAGATCGTTTACCTCCGCTTCAAGTGCCTGTGCTTCCTAGCAGACGAGTGCGGTGAAGATGTTACGGTTTATTGTTAAACGGCGGGAGTCGGGGACAAAATTCAAAATTCAAAATTCAAAATTGATGAGACAAGGGAGAGAACAGAGAGTCGCCCAGCTGAGGGAGAAAAACCACACCCCACACCCTATTCCTGAGCGCACCACGCACCACTTCTTACAAATGACAAATGACGAATGACAAATGACGAATGACGACACAGATTGGGTTATGGATGCGGAAGATAATTGCTAGCACTGTCCCAGGACTATTGTGGATGCATTCGGTGTTGGCGCAGGACGAGCTATTAACCCGTACTGAAGTTTTAGAAGTTAGATACTCTGTATAACCGCAACGCGATCGCGGACAGATTGACTCTTTCACCTGTGCTATTTGGGATAAGGCGATGTCATTGTGGGATGTAACAGCGATCTGACCCATCATCTCCTACTCGGCACAGATGGAAAACCCTGAAAAACATTCTGAGGATCTGTTGAAATACCTTTCGGTTCTTCTTTAACGGTACACGGTACGATCTGCTCGAAACCAGGTGGGGGTTCTGTTTCTTCGCGGAATTGATCTTCTAAAGCGGCGATCGCCTGATTTCGGACTGTCAGAATCGTATTTTGTGCTTGTGGCGGGAGGCTATCGCTCGGTGTTTCCTCCGCCGTGCCTAAGTCAGCCGCTAGATTGCAGGCTTTGTAAAATCGCCTCAAGCTCATATCTTTTACAGCTGTCAATTCTCCTTGTTTCACAGCCGTGCGCTGTCCCGCATCTAAAACCACTACGCCTTCACCCCCAGAAGTGGCAACAGTCACGGGAACTTGGGGGTTTTCGGTCAAAACTCCAATTGATGTCATGTGTTTATCTGAGTTATGCTGCACCCATACGGCTGTTCCCGGCGCTGTGACTACAGCTTCTGGTGTCACAACAGTACCGCTCTCATCTCCAGGTGGAAAAATAAACAAGCCAGTACCGTTACGCAACTGAAAACTACGGCTACCAGGTACAAAGCGAAAAATAGCATTTCCCCCTAACCGCACCAGCGAACCTTCATTAAAAACTAAATCTGCTCTAGCGAGGGGATCGGTTTTGACTGCATCTAGAGGCTGAACCATGTCTGCAACTTGCGCCGATCGCGGCGGTTGGTTTTTCAGCCATAATTGAACTCGATTGACTAATTTATAAATTTCTGCTTGAGTCAACAAATCTGACTGCGCGATCGCTAGACTGCCGAACATGGCTACCAGATTACCTGCGATAAATCCTGGCGCGAGCAAACGTTGCCACCATTTCATCAAAATTATCTTCTCCTTAACTTGACTGTAATTTACTGTCTCAGGAACTTATACAACTCGGTCAAAGTCTTTTTGGAAGGGAGCAGGGAGTAGGGAGTAGGGAGCAGGGGGGCAGAGGAGCAGAGGGGCAGAGGAGCAGAGGAGCAGAGGAGCAACTACCGCGTTCCCAATTACCAATTACCAATTACCAATTACCAATTACCCATACCCCACACCCTTTCTTCACGCTCTCACTGACTGACAGCTAAGTGCAAAGGAAGAAATTACTATGAAAATCGATCGCATCCTCAAAACTGGTTGCAGCGGTTTAATTTTAGCTGCAAGTTTCGGATGGTTTTGTATGCCTGCCCAAGCCGATAAGATTATTCAAATTAACACGCAAATTACCGGACAGGATGGTAATAGCAATACTTCGGTACAACAATCTTCTCAAACCGCCGAAATTGATAAAAATAGGATAAAAACGAAACTCGATCGCTCCGGTGACTACGACTATTTGCGCGATTCCTCTGAGTCTTCTCGTCAAGACAAGCTGAATCGAGGCAATCACCAACAAACCAATCGCAATGACAAGAAAAACACTTCTGTCGATCGCGGCATTACTGTTTATCCTCGCTAGTACCTGCGATCGCTAGTAGCTTCAGAAATTTCTCAATGCTCTAGCGCGATCGCGTCAAATGTAAGCCTACACTGCGATCGCCTTTTCTTTTTCTTTCTAGTCTCAAAAAAATTTTGCTTTCTTTCCGAAATGAGGCGCAACTTTTCTGATTAACTGTAATAGTGATGCAGCAAGTAACCAAAAACACTTGCTCGTCTGTGGAACAAATCTCTAAAAACCTCCGACATGAAGGCTATCGTCCTTCTGAGGACAACAACCAAGTGCAAGTGAAGTAATAAAAATGACAAACAAAACTCTCAGAACCAATCTTAACGCCGGACTCAAAACAGGTTTAGTTGGATTAATCGCTGCCGCTGGCTTTGGTCTAATTGCTCTACCTGCTAAAGCCAACGATAACGAGATTAATCAAGGTAACACGCAAACCACCGGACAGGACGGCTACAGCAACACCTCTGTCAACCAAAATACCCAAACGGGCGAAATTGAGGAAACTGAAACTAGATTTGGTCGTCCCGATCGCCGAGAAGGTCGTCCCGATCGCAACTCCATCAACCAAGGCAACGACCAACTCACCGATCAATATGGTGATGGTAATACTTCTGTCAACCAAAACACTCAAGATGGACGGATTCGCCGCGACCGCTTTGAGGTTCGCGATCGCTAAATCCTAATTCCCATCCTGCAATAGGTTGGGTCATGCTCCTCACACACATCTGTAATGCGATCGGATTTGACAACCCTCAACTACAGAACTAATCTGAAACCGATCTTAGTCGAAGGAAGTCACGCACATGCTAAACACCACTTCACATCCAGAAGTGAAGAGAATTTTCTCAACTTGTCTGCTCAGTCTTGTTGCTGCTACTGGAATTGGATTGAATTCCCTTCCCGCGCGTGCCGATGTCACTAGTCGTAGCAGTTCTTCTAACAGTGCAACAGCTAGCGATGGTGGCAGCGTCAACCAAAGCACTCGGCAAACGAATATCATTCACAGTGACGGTTCGGGAAATCATACATCAACTCAAAATTCCCGTATCAGTGGCTCTGCAAGCGGTGAAAACAACCGCATAGATCAACAAATCGACCAATACAGCGACCAAGATCGACGTGGTGACAGCACGAACAGTACCACAAGACAAAACGCTCAAAGCGATGCTGTGACGAACGGAACCGATAACCGCATCCAGCACAAGATCGACCAATTCATTCGACGAAGATAAGAATTGGCTGTAGAGATGTTACATGTAACGTCTCTACAGCCCAACAACTAACAACTAAGTGCAAAAAGAAGGAAAAAACTATGACAACCATCAAATCTACTGTTAAAGCTGGTCTTGTCGGAATTATTGCTGCTGCTGGTTTTGGATTGCTGGCTCTGCCTGCTAAAGCAGACGAGATTAACCAGGATTCAGTCCAAACCACAATCCAAGAAGGAAATAACAACACTTCTGTTAACCAAAGCACTCAAAACGCTGAAATTGATAAATCTGAAAGAAGATTTGGACGGCGTGGTGGTGCAGAGCGTTCGAGAGATGTTATCAATCAAACCTCCGATCAATTGACCGATCAATTTGGTAGCGGTAACACTTCTGTCAACCAAAACACTCAAGATGCTCGAATTCGCCGCGAGCGCGATGTATTTAATCGTCGTTAAACAATCGTTCATTGTTAATGGTTAATGGTTAATCGCCATCAACCATTAACCATTAACAATTAGCTAATAGTGCAGGTATCTGCTCATGATGAACAAAAAATCGATTTCAGTCTTGGTTGCCTCTATTTTTCTGGTGTTACCAATGGAAATGGCAAAAGCAGGCAACGTAGAAATTCGGTCAAGCAACGGGGGGTCAACGGTCGTTCGAGGTGACGACATCCGCGTGACCAACGGCAACTCTCAAGTTACAATTCAACGCAATCGTCCAACTGTAAGAAATAGCAATCGCTGGCGGCGGATCTACAATACCCGTACCAGACGCAGCCCGTGGAGTGTCAGTCCCCAAGTCCGGCGGACGCAAACCAGTTGTAGAGGCGGTAGTACATACAGTCACCAAAGTTCTTCCACGACAACTTCTTCTGGTAGTGGAGTCAGCCGCACTCAAACTTCTTCTACGACCTCTTGCAGATAGCCGTCGGTAAATAGGAGCTAAAAGTGCGGTTTAAATTCTGGTTACTCGGCTTACTCAGCGTTACCACTTTATCTGTAGGTGCTTGTGCGATCGAGCAACCTCGTGCAATTGATAATTCTCAAGTTCTGAGAACTCGAACTGATTGTAACAAAGGTAATTATAGCCACCAGCGATCGCAGACCACTGTTTCTTCTGGTGGCGTTTCTCGCACCTACAGTTCTTCATCAACAACGTGCGAATAACACGATAATTCGACATTCCACACTAGGAGAAAAAGTGAGATTTATGAAATTTAAATTTTTGTCCCTTGGTTTATTTTCCCTTTCTACTGTATTGGCTTTAGGTACGACAACAATTAAACCCGCCCAAGCTGTATGTACTGCAACTGACGTGAACGTGCAAGTGGGCGTATCTAGAGAGCCAGCCGAGCAAAACAACGAAGCTAGCGCCGAGTTTGACGAAAATTGCTACAACAACAATAGTACTCATACGTCTACTCAAGTCGGTCAAGGCGATCGCGTCAGACAAAATCGCCGCAGCGAACATAAATTAGGTGGTCGTGAAGGCGACAACAAATTGCGCGAAATGGGGATAGATACTCCAAATATTTATACTCCTGTCGATGTTCGCGTGAATGTACCTACTCCAGAAGGAGCTTTGGAACGCCGTTAAATCAGTTGTCAGTTATCAGTTATCAGTAGGGTGGGCAACGCCTACCTAGTACTTGAATTTTATGCATCAATAAGATGGCTAAATCGCACGCAATCTTAATAACTGCTTTGATAACTGCAATAACCGCCCGCTGTTCGTAGCATATTTCAACTTTCTTGAAGTTAATTCCACAAATCCCTTCACCCTTTTGTACACTTAGCTTATACAAAGGGGTTTTTCAGTTATCAGTTATCAGAAGGAGTCGTAAGGGCGGGTTCACCAAAGATCTCTAACTCCGACGAAGATTTCGGGTGAACCAGTCCGTACAGGATTCAGAAGAATGTAATTACAATCTCTTCCACGCACCACGCATCACACACCACTCAATTACCAATTACCAATTACCCATTACCACTCACTTTCTCCCTACTCACTTAAAGATGTTAATCGGATTCATAATTGCTGTTTTAGGACTAAGTTCGCCATTAAATTATTATCAAAATAATTTATCTTTACCATCAAATAGTCAAACAATTAAACCTATGAATTATTCAAGAAGCTATTCGTATTCTCACAGTGTTGCTAGTACTTATAGTCAATCATCGACTCAATCATCGACTCAATCATCGACTCAGTCGTCGCAGCAACAAACAACTGGAATCAGTTTGAATGCAACCGCACTGCGATCGCCTCACATTTTATCAGTGGCGATCGCCGGAAATACTCGTCTAACCGGGAAAGTCATGGTAGATGGGGTAGAAGTGAAAAAACTACAAGCAAGTCAAACAAGCTTCAATTTAGTGCCTTATTTAACAAAAGGAGACAACAAAGTTGAAATTGTGGGCGAGTATCGACCAGTTTCCTCTAACGTGGCGATTAAACTTTCTGGACCCGGAACACAAATATCACAGCAAGTCAGTGGCAACGGTAAATTAAGACAAACGCTCATTATTACCGTTCGTTAAGCTTTTTCAAAAACCTCTGATTTATTTGTGAATAATTAAGTTATAGGGTAGGCATCGCTTACCCTATTTTAGATTTGGTCTTGCATAACCATTCTACTTCGCTCCTAACTAATAATAAGAGTAGATAGGATGATAACTTTATACCCACCTCCCCCTCCACTTTGTCCGAGGAAAGGATCGCTATGGCTGACGGTAACAATAATAACGCCAATTTTTTAAAAATCGTTTATACCAAAGTCACAACCAACGGTCAAACTGAGTTAGTGCCACTTAAGCTCTACTCAGAAGTGCCGATTGAAGAAATTGCCTTGCCTGAAGTCAAAACTCCAACCGCAAATACGGCAACGGGAATGTTAATCGCTAATCGTTATTTGCTACATCGAGTTTTAGGACAAGGAGGGTTTGGACGGACATACCTAGCCTACGACCAACATTGCTTTAATAAGTTTTGTGTTTTAAAAGAATTTTTACCAGATTCAATTGCGACACATTGTTTACAAAAATCTCGCGATTTGTTTGAGCGAGAAGCAAGAATATTATATCAAATTTCTCATTATCAAATTCCTAAATTTTTAGCTTGTTTTGAAGATAACGGACGATTGTTTTTAGTGCAAGAATATGTTGATGGCAAGAATTATTCTCATATTTTACGAGACCGTCTACTAAAAACCGGACAAGCATTTTCTGAAGCAGAAATAGTTCAATGGCTTCAGCATTTATTACCTGTATTAGATTATATTCATCAACACGGAATCATTCACCGCGATATTTCTCCCGATAATATTATCTTTGATGGGGAGAAGAATTTACCCGTATTAATTGACTTTGGAGTTGGGAAACAGGGAGTAGAAGCATCTGGTAATATGGCTGCTAATAACTCCGAGCAAGCCTATATTAACTACAAATCTATGGTGGGTAAAGTTGGCTATGCGCCCCACGAACAAATTCGGATGGGTCACTGTTCTCCTAGTAGCGACCTCTATGCTTTGGGAGTAACGGCAATTGTTTTATTAACTGGTAAAGCACCCCATGAATTGCTCGATCGCTATTCTTTAGAGTGGCTCTGGCAAGATTATAAACCCGTCAGTTACGGCTTGACTCAAATTCTGAATAAAATGCTTGCCGACAGACCGCGAGAGCGCTATCAATCGGCAATGGAGGTACTTTCAGCTATGAGTGAAGGGCGATCGCAGCCTACTGTAATTAATCCACCTGGGTCAGTATTTCAACCGCAATCGCCACAAACAACTGTATTTCCCAGCCAACAACAGGCTTCTTTTTATCCGCAGACTACAGGTAATTTTCCCTCACAACCGCCACAAGTCACGCCACCTCCAATCGAGCAACGTTCCTCGCTGCATCCTGAATTCGTGAAACTTTGCCATCAAGAATTAACTAATTTTGTGGGACCAATTGCGAGTTTTCTCATGCGAGAAACTTTAGCTCAAAATCCTGGGATATCGGCTCATATGTTAGTAGAAGCTTTAGCCGAAAAGATTCCCAATCCACAACAGGCGATCGCTTTTCGCCGCCGTTTGTACTAGATTTTTGTACTAGATTTAAGTATATGTACATTGGTAGGGTGCGTTAAATAACGCACCCTACTAGATTTAAGCGCGATCGTATAGTAACTTGACAGATAGCGATCGCCCCCTGTAGTAATGCTGTAGTAGTGCTATTGTCTCACCCCTACTTTGCAGTATCATGACAATCGAGCAACTCTTCAACGGCGCGAATATCTTCGTTTTACCCTTTTGGGTATTAATAATTCTGCTGCCAAATTGGGGCGTAACCCGAAAGATAATGGAATCTTACCTCCCGTTCGTCGCCTTAGCAGTGTTATACGGCTTTTTCTTCGTCAACAGTCTCACTGCTGAAAACGCCCAAGCCTTATCCAATCCCCAATTAAAACTAGCAGATCTCGCTCAAATCTTTGCCGATCCAAAAGTCATGGCGACGGGATGGACTCATTATCTTGTCATGGATTTATTTGTCGGACGCTGGATTTACTGGGAAGGACAGCGCACCGGAGTCTGGACAATTCACTCTTTAGCTTTGTGTTTATTTGCAGGTCCTTTAGGCTTACTCTCCCACATTCTCACTAGCGCGATCGGTCAAAAGTTTTTTACTCGTACCGAAGATAGTAAGGTAGAAACTGTTACTACATCTAGCTGAATTGGTAGTTGGTAGTTGGTAGTTGGCTAGACTGATAACTGATAACTGAAGCAATGAGTCATCGGTAATGGGTAATTGGTAGTTGGCTAGACTGATAACTGACAACTGATAACTGATAACTGAAGCAAGAAAGAATTACACCCTGCTATATGCAACCAATTCGCACGTTTAATGTCTCTCCTCGCCTATCGCCGCGCCTCGAACCTCTCCGGCGACTGGCTTACAACTTACATTGGGATTGGAACGTTGAAAGCAAAGATTTATTTCGGCGCTTAGACCCCGATTTGTGGGAATCGAGCCACCATAACCCTGTATTAATGTTGGGTAACATTAGTCAAGCGCGGTTGCAAGAAGTGGAGGAGGATGAAGGCTTCTTGGCGCAAATGGATAGGGCTGCCCGTCAGCTAGATGACTACTTGCAAGAACGCACCTGGTATGATAAGCAACGCGGACAGAAGACGGGAGACGGTAGCCTGGCATCGCAGCACACGCTCCACGAATCTACGCGCTATGCCAAAGAGTGTTACGCTTATTTTTCGGCAGAATTTGGTTTAGTAGATTGTTTGCCCATCTACTCCGGTGGCTTAGGGGTACTAGCAGGAGATCATCTCAAATCTGCGAGTGACTTGGGTTTACCGTTGGTGGGTGTGGGCTTACTCTATCAGCAAGGCTATTTTGCCCAATATCTCAACGCTGATGGCTGGCAACAAGAACGCTATCCCATCAATGACTTTTATAATATGCCGCTGCACTTAGAGCGCAATCCTGACGGCTCTGAGATCCGCGTTGCAGTGGACTACCCTGGAAGAACCGTCTATGCGAGAGTCTGGCGCGTCCAAGTAGGGATGGTTCCGCTATACATGCTCGATACCAACATCGAACCGAATGGTGCATACGACCACAACATTACCGACCAACTCTACGGTGGCGACCTCGATATGCGCATCCACCAAGAAATTATGTTGGGAATCGGTGGCGTGCGGATGCTAAAGGCGTTGGGATATAACGTCACGGCATACCACATGAACGAAGGACACTCGGCATTCTTGGCATTAGAACGCATCCGCGTGTTGATGCAGGGTGAAGGTTTGAGTTTTACTGAAGCCAGACAAGTCGTAGCAGCAAGTAACCTATTTACCACCCATACCCCGGTTCCCGCAGGAATCGATTTGTTCCCCGCAGACAAAATGTTGTATTACCTGGGACATTATGCCGATGCGTTCGGGTTGGGACGCGATGAGTTTTTGGGGTTGGGACGCGAAAATACTGGGGATCTGAGCGCGCCTTTTAGTATGGCAGTGTTAGCGCTAAAAATGGCGACTTTTGCTAACGGGGTAGCCCAGTTACACGGTGTTGTGTCACGCGAGATGTTTCAAGGATTGTGGCACGGTGTTCCAGAAGAAGAAGTGCCAATTACAGCCATCACTAACGGGGTTCACGCCCGTAGTTGTGTTGCTAAGTCAACCCAGGAATTATACGATCGCTACTTGGGTCCGAATTGGTCTTCAGCCCCCAGCGAGAATCAGTTATGGGAACGGATGGATGCAATTCCCGATGAGGAGTTGTGGCGCAACCACGAACGCTGTCGCTTGGACATGATCGTGTACGTCCGGGAGCATTTAGTCAAGCATTTGCGCGATCGCGGTGCTTCTCCTGCTGAAATTGCCGAAGCTCAAGAAGTTCTAGACCCCTATGCTTTAACCATCGGCTTTGCACGGCGCTTTGCTACCTACAAGCGCGCAACTTTATGGATGCGCGACTTTAAGCGGATCGAGAAAATTCTTACCAATAAAGACCGCAAAGTACAATTTGTCTTTGCAGGTAAGGCACACCCTAAAGATATTCCAGGCAAAGAACTGATTCGCGAGATCAACCGCTTTATTCGCGAACATGGGTTAGAGAAGCAAGTTGTCTTCGTCCCGAATTATGATATGCATATTTCGCGGTTGTTAGTTGCTGGCTGCGACGTTTGGCTCAACAATCCCCGCCGTCCCCGCGAGGCTTCCGGTACGAGTGGAATGAAAGCAGCGATGAATGGACTACTCAACTTGAGTGTCTTAGATGGATGGTGGGATGAAGCCGATTACGTCCGTACTGGTTGGGCGATCGGACATGGAGAAATTTACGACGATCCCAATTTCCAAGATGAAGTCGAAGCAAATGCCTTGTACGATTTAATCGAGCAGGAAGTTGCCAGACTATTCTACGATCGCGATACTGACAATCTGCCCCGCCACTGGATTGCCAAAATGAAGGATGCAATTCGGATTAACTGTCCGTTTTTCAATACTTCCCGGATGGTAGGCGAGTACGCCTTACGGGGTTATTTCCCAGCTAGCGATCGCTACTCTACCTTAACTGCCGATAAATTTGTCCCAGCAAAAGAATTGGCTCGTTGGAAAGCCGATTTAACCGAACACTGGAACTACATTAAAGTTGTCGAGATCGATATTGCCGAACCAGCAGAAATTCAAGTGAATCAAAATATTGCTGTCAAAGCCAGAATCGATCTTGCCACATTGTCCCCTGATAGCGTGCAGGTAGAACTGTATAAAGGTAACGTTGATGCTAGTGGGGAAATTGTCAACGGCGTACCAATTACGATGCAGTTTCAAGGTACAGATCCACAGGGGATGAGTATCTATACGGTTGAAATTAACTACACCACTTCTGGCTTACAAGGATTGTCATTACGGGTATTGCCAAAACACAAATATCTGTCCAATCCCTACGAGACGCGACTAATTCTCTGGGCGGAGGACTCTAGCGCCGTCAAGGTTAGCAGCTTGGACGGGCAAGGGAGCAGGGACAACAATGTACCCGCTGGTGCGATCGCCTAATACCCAGTTCCGCTCTAAACCCCAGTACCACCAATGCGCCGCTACATAAGCACAGATCAGACTATCTAACTGGTCTTCTACCGCTTTGAGGCTAGCAAGAGTCAGTGATGCGTGGCGATCGCTATTTAAAACCAATTGTATTCTCTTGTGACTCGTTATGGAGGGAATTTTGCCCCCCTTAAAAAGGGGGGTTGGGGGGATCTCCGAGGATTGGCAACTCTCCTGGCTCAAAACCAGAGCAGGTTCTAGAGTTGACAAAACATCAACAATATGCTGGCGGAGTTTGAGCAATTCTAAGTAACGTTCCGCCAGCTTTCCTTTTTTATATTTAAGAATCCGATCTAACTGGAATAAATGCACGATCGCCGGATGGGGAAACACCTCAATTTGGTAGCGTCCTGGCATTTGAGGAATAATTTCTGGCGCGTGGTTAAATCCCCTAGCTTCCAAAGCCAAACCAAAATCTACAGTTCGTTGGGCAAAAGGTAGGCTGAGATTGGCTGGATAGCAACCAGCATGATATTTACCAAAATATTTGTGGGTGAGTTTGTCAGGCAAACGCATCCCTGTGGCGTTGGGGATTAGAGTCGGCGCGTCTACAGCAACAATGGCTGGTTCCTCTAGTTGTACCCAAGTATCGTTCCAAGCGAGGATATCGGCAATAGATTCTCTACGATCTAAATCCAATAGTTGTAACTGCCCGTTTGTTAGTTCTAAACAACACAAACCGCTTGCACCAGAACTCCAACCCAAATCTATTCCTAGAAATTTCATTTCTCAAAAATTTCATTTCTCAAAAATTTATTGTGTTTGACTATACATCTCTCTGACAAGAAGATTCTACTTTTGGATTGCAATTAGTTTAAGCCTCTAGGTAGGGCAAGCGGATAGCGATCGCTAGCTACTATCAAGCTATCAACTACAACATTGAGAATTATTGAGAGAGGTTGACAATGGAATCACGTCCTGCTACCGATTTACCACAAGTTGCTAAAGCTTATAACGGTGTAGACCGCAATAGCTTCCTGTTTGGTTGGAATCCACAAGCTGAACTCTGGAACGGACGTTTAGCAATGATTGGATTCCTTGCTTATTTGCTTTGGGATTTGGGTGGTTACAGCGTACTCCGTAACGTACTTCATTTGATTGGCTAATCCTATCCGTTAGCCTAACAAAAGTAGAGACGTTGTACGTAACGTCTCTACAATTTATTCAGGATTTGATTCACCAAAAAACAATTTACTTGGCAAAATTTTGTGCAATTCTATCTCTACATCTAGCTAGCAAATCATTACAAACTTTGCATAAACAAAATCTATTTATGGCTGATTTAAGAAAATGTACGATCGAATGATAATGCACGTTCTAGATGCTATTTCAGTACCAATTTTCTCCCTAATTGCTTACTCAAGTGTCGGACTATTTTCAGTAACTATTGCTATAGCTGCACGCGATGGAATTAGTTACCTGAAGCGAATGCATCAAATTCCCTGTCCCGATTGCCAATTTTTTACAGGCGACTATCAACTCAAGTGTGCGCTTCATCCTCATACTGCTCTAAGTGAAGAGGCGATCGGCTGTTCTGATTTTTGTCCTCAAAATCATTGTTCTAGTAAAAACAGTCAAGCGATCGCGCAGTCTGATAGTTATCGTGTAGGGAATTTCAGTAATTAATTTTTTTCTACCAACTCAAATCTCACGTTTTTCTCAAATATTATTCTCAAACCCGAACTGGAGGAAATAGAAATGTCTCACTTTCGTACTCTTCGTACTAAACTCACCAATGCCGAAATTTTAAAGGCTTCTTTGAAAGAATTAGGCATTCACGTTCAGACAGATACTTATGTTCGTGGCTATAGCGGTCAACGAGTTCGAGCTGATATTGTTGCTGTACTTGAAGGGGAACAAGACATTGGTTGGTGTCGCAATGCAAATGGTTCGTTTGACATGATTGCTGACTTACCCGGTGTTGGCAGGAAAAAAAATGTAGCTGAATTAACCAACGCTCTCAATCAAAAATATGCCATTAATCAGGCATTGGCACAAGTTAAGCAACGCGGGCTACAAACTGCAAATGTAAAGTTAGTGCTGCAATAGTCGCATTTTTCAGTCTGGCTTCTGTAGGGACGCTGTTGGTGCGCCCCTACTTCATTCAATTGTTAGTGTACCCTTACTCCTCGCTACATTAGAAATGGCACTCTATAGAATCAGATAAAATGCAGGTTATTCGTCTCAACGCACTCTCTGATAACTACATTTTCTTACTTTACGAACCACAGCAGAATATAGCTGCTGTCGTCGATCCGGCTGAGGCTGAACCAGTTTTAAAACAGCTGCAACAACTTGGTGCAGAATTAGTGGCAATTTTCAATACCCACCACCATCACGATCATGTGGGTGGAAATCAAAAGCTGATGCAAAAATATCCACAGCTGACAGTTTACGGTGGAGTCGAAGATAAAGGCAGAATCCCAGGACAAAAGGTGTTTTTACAAGAAGGCGATCGCGTTGCATTTGGGAATCGCACTGGCGAAGTTTTCTTCGTCCCAGGACACACCCGCGCCCATATCGCTTACTATTTTCCTCCTACCAGCGTCAACGAACCTGGAGAATTATTCTGTGGCGATACTCTATTTGCTGGAGGTTGCGGGCGATTATTTGAGGGTACGCCGACCCAAATGGTAAACTCTTTGAGCAAATTACGAAATTTACCCGATAATACCCGGGTTTGGTGCGCTCACGAATACACGTTGAAAAATCTGCAATTTGCCTTAACTGTAGATGGAAATAATTCAGAATTGCGATCGCGCTTTGCCCAGGTACAAGAGGCTCGCGATCGCGATCGAGCGACTGTACCATCATTATTGGGAATAGAAAAGCAAACTAACCCATTTCTCCGCTGGCAGCAACCCGAACTACAAGCAGTTACTAAAAGTCAAGATCCCGTGCAAACATTTGCTCGTTTGCGGGGCATGAAAGATAGATTTTAACAGTTATCAGTTGTCAATTATCCCCGATTTTGTAATTCCTGTTGCAAGACTTTTTGGTAGATTCGTGGCAAAGAACTGGTCATCGCGTTATCTTCAATTCCGTAACCGAGACTCGTCCAAGTACCGGAAAGCAGCCTTAACACTCGGTCTAACTTTCCTTGGCGCAATAATTCAGCAATATCCGTCCCCCACTCTTGCGAGTCGTTGAGCCAAGCATAAACCACCTTATCCTGATATCTTGCCTCAAAACTATAAGACTGCCAAAACAGAAAGCCAGAAGGCTGAGGGTGGTATCGAGGCGCAAGAGCATACCAAGTTGTATTTATCATTTGATATCGCCCCGCTGCGGTAGAGCAATTTCCCTTGTTAGGACCGTTGACAATTGTGATACAGCGTTCTGGATGACGGCTCAAATCGCTAACACGCTGACCGCCATAGATTAGAGAATAGGGTCGAGAACCATTTGCCTCGCTAGCGGAGATCGTCCGCATTAAAGCCCGAATGTAAGGATCTCCCCCCTGCATCACCAGAGGAGGAAAATTACTCTCAAAAGTAGGATCGGGAGGCGATTTCTCTTGAGGTAAATGCCGCAGAAAGGAAAATAAGACAAATGCAGCAATACCAGCGGCAACTAAGCGCCTTCTGCCGATTCTTAACAAGGGGGTGGTAATGGGTAATTGGTAATGGGTAATTGGTAGTTGACTATTATTGGTTGTAGACGCTGGCACTACACTGCGTGAAGGTTGTTGGTTGTCGGTCATTATTCTCCCTTGTCCTCCTTGTCCCCCTTCGCCCCCTAATCCCCACTCCCTTCGGTCGTGGGGAAGAGCGAGTTCCCCCTTGTCCCTCTATTTAAGCAACGCCTGCAAACAAATCCGCCAAATTCTTCTCTGGGGCTTCTGGTTTGGCGATCGCCTCGACAATTTTATTCCGCGCTGCTGGTTGAAATAAAGCTTCCACACAGATTTCGGCTACCTTGGTACGCGGAATGCTACCGCTTAAAGACAGCGTATCGGGGGAATATAACTCGATCTTATCTGCGTTATCTTCATTCTTTAACCCCCCAGGACGGACGATTGTATAAGTCAAACCACTTTTTTGAATGTACTCTTCCGCTTGCTTCTTCCAAACCAAAATTAACCAAAACAAGTTGAGTGGATGGAAGAATTGCGACGCACCAACCGAAGACACCAAAACAAAATGCTCGATGCCTTTGGCTTTAGAAACATCGACGAGATTTTTCGTGCCTTCGTAGTCTACTTTATAAGGTGCTGTGGGGTCGAAGCCCGGTTTTGCTCCTGTCGCACACAAAACGACCGTACTATCTGCGATCGCAGTTTCTAAAGTACTTGGCTGTAGCACGTCACCCTGCACCAATTCGGCAGTATTAGGTAGAATTGCTCTAGCCGAGTCCAAGTTTCGCACCAGCGCCCGCACGGGAATATTTCGTGCCACGAGTTGCTGGACGATCCTGCGACCTGTCTCACCTGTTGCGCCTGCTACAAATGCTTTCATAGTGATTATGTTAAATAAACGACAGTTATTTGTCCTGCTATCTCTAAATTTTAAATTTGATAAACATTTGATGAACTCTGCCAGATTGACGTTTTGTTTTAGTAAAGATCGAGTTGGGAACAGCAACCTCTAACTTATCGTGGGCATCCTGAATATAGAGACCAGATTAGACACAAGGGCTTTTATGCTGTCAAGCAATCGCGAATACCAATACATGGAGGCTTCAGAAACGGTTTGGGATGCAGCAGCCGTGCCAGAGGTAGAAGTACCAGCCGAGAAACTAACTCGTTTTCACGGTCAGTTTACCGACTGTATGGAAATGTATGCTGACGTGCATACTGTTGCCGAATATCTTAACGCCCATCAGGGTTGGTTTTGCCGCTGCGCTCAGCCGATGACAGTAGAGCCGCTTGGCACTAACGGTTATGCCTTGACAGTCGGTCGTTTTGGTGCTTTCAATTATGAAGTAGAACCTAAAGTCGGTTTGGAACTTTTACCTCCAGAGTCAGGCGCTTATCGAATTAGAACGATCGCCATTCCAAACTATGTTGCTCCTGGCTACGATGTAGACTTCAAGGCAGTGATGAATTTAGTGGATGCTAGTACTAACAGTCATTACAACGGTGTCGTTACTGGAGTCGAGTGGGAACTCGATTTATCGGTTTATTTGCATTTTCCCAAGTTCATTCAGCGCTTGCCGCAATCTGTCATTCAAGCTACAGGCGATCGCCTCTTGAATCAAATCGTGCGTCAAGTCTCCCGCCGTCTAACTCACAAAGTACAGGAAGATTTTCACACGTCCTTCAATTTAACATTTCCCAAAAAATCGAAGCGCCGTCATTGTTAATATTAGAGCGCGATCGCGCTCTAACACCAAATGCGATTACTGTTTAGTAATAATCCTCTGGACAATTTGTACTCCACTTACGGCTTGCCAACTAAATAGAGCTAAAATCGTGGCATTTAGGACAATATGGGTGTATCTCGCCCAATCTTGTCCTTTTTGCATGAAAGGGGACAAGCTAGCAGAAATAGCAATCATTCCTGTCATACCCAATCCCGCTAAAAGGTGAGGTCCAACGAATAGCTTGCCGTTATTAATGTAAGTCACAGCCATTGCACCAATCGCACCCAATACCATCAGCGCCAAAATCACCGAACCAACTTGGTAGTGTTTGACATTGTATCTGCCTTTGAGCAGCTCTTTCTTTTTCTCGCCGTCAGCAGTTCTTGCCCGTCGCCACTGTATGCCCAAATAGAGCGCATAAATTGACACTCCTAGTAAGATCCACATCAAGACTGGATGGAAAAAATTGAGCCAGAACTTGACTTCTGGGGAGAGTAGAGTATTCATCGTGCGTTCACCTGGCTTTAAGAATCTTTATAAAAATTATAATAGGGAGTCGGTAGGGGCGCACTGCTGTGCGCCCGTACTAGGGAGTCGGGAGCAGGGAGAAGAGAGAGTCGCGGAGCAAGTCGCAAGTTGCAAGTCGCAATGAATTCCGAATTCCGAATTCCGAATTCTCCCCACACCCTACACCCCATTCATCACGCACCACGCTCTATGAGATGATTATGAGCATGGATAGTCATGAAATCTCCTTAATTCGAGCGGTAAAAAGTGGTAACGTTGGGCAGGTAACAGGGCTACTCGATCGCGGTGCTGACCCTAACGAATGCGATCGCGACGGCACGACAGCCTTGATGTTTGCCGCTCAACTTGGATATACGGAGATCGTTCGCGTGTTGCTCGATCGCAATGCCAATCCCAATATCCACCGACAACTTTTTGGCATTACGGCTTTAATGTTAGCGGCTGCCTCTCACCGTCTCGACGCGATCGAACTCCTGATTGCGAGGGGAGCAGATGTTAATGCTGGTAATGACGACAACAGCACAGCCTTGATGGTAGCAGCTGCCAAAGGAGATCTCGAAGTCGTACAAATCTTGTTACAAGCAGGTGCAGATGTCAATACTAGAGACAAAGATGAGGATACAGCACTGCTCCTAGCTATCCAGCACGGACACGATCGCGTCGTCCAAGCTTTACTCGTTGCAGGGGCAGATCCAAACCAAACCACAGCAGGCGAAACAGCTTTAACTCTAGCAACAGCAACAGCTAACACTCAGCTAGTCAGAATTTTGCTGGCACATGGTGCAGCAGTGAATGGCAAAAATTGGGAAGGTAGAACGGCACTCATGCAAGCTGCGCAAAGAGGTGATGTTGCCGTAACTCAATTGTTGCTAGCTAAAGGTGCTGAGCTGAATTCAAAAGATGATGCTGGCGAAACAGCTCTCACATTGGCAGTAGACGGAGGAAACCTAGAGATTGTCAAAGCCTTGTTGGAAGCCGGTGCTGACGTGAAGGCAAGGACGGAAGATGGTAGTACGGTAGTCGCGATCGCAGCAGCTAGCGGACAGGGAGCGATCGCCTCTGCTTTGCTTCTATACGGCGCTGACATTAATGCTAAGGACAAAGATGGAGAGACCCCCTTACATTTGGCTACTGTTGAAGGCTACGCTGATGTAGTAGAGACCCTACTCGATCGCGGTGCTGATGTCAATGTCAAAAATCAACTTGGCGATACTCCGCTACTGGTAGCAGCTTTGCAAGGACACAGCCAAATTGCCGAAGCATTGCTGCGGCGGGGTGCAGACCCCAATGTGAGAAATTTAGACGAAACTCCCCTCAATCTTGCCGCTAGCCTCGGTCGCACTGAGACAGTCAGAGTATTGTTAAACTATGGCGCAGACCCAAATATCCAAACAGCAGACGGTAAAACCCCGCTGATGAAAGCAGCAGACCGCAACCAACTCGGTGTGATGCAACAGCTATTAAAAAAAGGCGCAGATGTAAATCGCCAAGATGCAGCCGGAGCCACAGCTCTGATGTGGGCAGCCCATCGAGGTTACAGCGAAGCCGTAGAATTATTATTAAATGCAGGGGCAGATGTTCATTTAAAAAATCGTGGCGGACATACAGCACTGACGATCGCCGAGTTTAACGGTTATACAAATGTGGTGCGATCGCTCCAAGTCGTTGAGGGTAACTCGTAAGTCAAAAGTCAAAAGTCAAAAGTCAAAAGTCAGAAGTTATAACAGATCGCTGATAACTGCCCCCCTGCTCACTGCTCACTGCTCACTGCTCACTGTTTCGCTCCAGCTACATATGCTCCCCAAAGACTAGCACCGTCCATATTGGCATCGGTTAAGTTGGCTTGGGTAAGATTTGCCATTTTCAATTCTGCTCCACTCAGGTTAGCACCTTTGAGATTCGCTCCAGATAAATTAGCACCATTCAATTTAGCACCGCTTAAGTCAGCATGAGTGAGATTTGCCATACTCAAAGAGGCTTCTTGCAGGTTTGTTGCGCTTAAATTCGCTCCACTCAAATCGGCTTCGCTCAAAGATGCTTCTTTCAAGTTAGCACCACTCAAATTTACGCCGCTCAGAGCAGCACTGATGGCATCGATTCCTTTAAAATCTCTCTCTCCAGCTTGATAGCGCTCGATTAGTTCTGAAACGTTCATCTTCACCATCGATTCTCACAGTAGGATTGGTAGTAAGCATCAAGCTTGAGCGAACGGACTCTAGAGCCTGTGTAGTCGTGACTTACAGTCGCAAGAGTGCTTACTCGTATAAGTTTTGCAAATATAAAAAGCGAGAAAAGTAAGATTAGATACTGATGTTGGGGAAGGTGGAGCAATTTATGCAAATCGAGCAATGTCTTCATACCGCTATACTAGTCTCCAATTTAGAGCAAGCCGATCGCTTCTATGGAGAAATTTTGGGATTAGCCAAAGTCGAGCGATCGCTCAAATTTTCTGGTAGTTGGTATCAAGTCGGCACGTATCAAATTCACCTGATTGTTGCACCCAGCGTACCTTTTACAACTCAAAACCCCGAAAAATTGGGTCGCAATCCTCATATTGCTTTTGCTGTATCCGATCTAGATGCTGCCAAGCAAAGACTTTTGGCTCACAACTGTCCTATTCAAATGAGCGCTTCCGGTCGTGCTGCTCTTTTTACTCAAGACCCCGATGGTAACATCATCGAACTGAGTCAGTTATCAGGGTAATGGGTAATGGGTAATGGGTAATTGTTATCAGTAGCTAGTGGCTGGTGGCTAGTGACTAGAAATTCTTCCTTGTCTCCCTTGTCCCCCTTGTCCCCCTTGTC